>NZ_JAWHNU010000004.1:0-188216 GCF_032582135.1 Pseudomonas syringae group sp. J309-1
GTTGGCTCCTACAGGGTCATCCGTTTGCTTAGCGACAGCGAGGTGTCAGGGATACCGGGACCACTCCCACAGGGATTTCGCGCTATTTCAGAATAAAAAATGGCGCCGGTGAGGGCGCCATTTTTTGTGCTGCGTTCTGCCTGTTACTTGCGTTTCATCGACAGGAAGAACTCGTCGTTGGTCTTGGTCTGCTTCAGCTTGTCGATCAGGAACTCGATAGCAGCGACTTCGTCCATCGGGTGCAGCAGTTTGCGCAGGATCCACATACGTTGCAGCTCGTCATCGGCGGTCAGCAACTCTTCGCGGCGGGTGCCGGAGCGGTTGATGTTGATGGCCGGGAACACACGCTTCTCAGCGATCTTGCGATCCAGAGGCAGCTCCATGTTGCCGGTGCCTTTGAATTCTTCGTAGATCACTTCGTCCATCTTCGAGCCGGTTTCAACCAGCGCGGTGGCGATGATGGTCAGCGAGCCGCCTTCTTCGATGTTCCGTGCTGCGCCGAAGAAACGTTTCGGTTTCTCCAGAGCGTGGGCATCGACACCACCGGTCAGTACCTTGCCGGAGCTAGGAATCACGGTGTTGTAAGCACGAGCCAGACGGGTGATGGAGTCGAGCAGGATCACCACGTCTTTTTTGTGTTCGACAAGGCGCTTGGCCTTCTCGATCACCATTTCAGCAACCTGTACGTGACGGGTTGGTGGTTCGTCGAACGTCGAGGCAACCACTTCGCCGCGCACGGTGCGCTGCATTTCGGTTACTTCTTCCGGACGTTCATCGATCAGCAAAACGATCAGATGCACTTCCGGGTTGTTACGCGTGATGTTCGACGCGATGTTCTGCAGCATGATGGTCTTGCCCGCTTTTGGCGGAGCAACGATCAGGCCGCGCTGGCCTTTACCGATCGGTGCGCACAAATCGATCACACGGCCAGTGAGGTCTTCAGTGGAACCGTTACCGGCTTCCATCTTCATGCGCACGTTCGGGAACAACGGCGTCAGGTTTTCGAAGAGGATTTTGTTCTTCGCGTTTTCCGGACGGTCGTAGTTGATCGTGTCGACCTTGAGCAGTGCGAAGTAACGTTCGCCTTCTTTCGGTGGACGGATCTTGCCAACGATGGTGTCGCCAGTACGCAGGTTGAAGCGGCGGATCTGGCTCGGCGAGACATAGATATCGTCCGGGCCGGCGAGATAGGAAGCGTCTGCAGAGCGCAGGAAACCGAAGCCGTCCTGGAGGATCTCCAGCACGCCATCACCGGAAATTTCCTCGCCGCTTTTGGCGTGCTTTTTCAGCAGGGAGAAAATCACATCCTGCTTGCGCGAACGGGCCATATTTTCTATGCCCATCTGTTCGGCCATTTCGAGCAGATCGGTAATCGGCTTTTGCTTGAGTTCAGTCAGATTCATAGGGGAATGACGTAATCATGTAGGGAGGGGAAAAATTAAGCTTTTTGGGCTTAATGAGGCCGCGCCGCAGAGAAGGCGACAGGATCGCGTACTAAATCGAAAGGAGAGCGTCGGCGACGGCTAGCAGGGGGCAACGGAGAAGCCGTTGCGGGGCCGAATGTACCACTTGATTTTCGAGACGTCTAGTATGACGCCAGAAAAAAAGCCCCGCAATTTGCAGGGCTTTGATACATCAGATGTTAGCGTCGAGGAACGCTGCCAACTGAGACTTCGACAGCGCACCCACTTTGGTGGCTTCGACGTTGCCATTCTTGAACAGCATCAGCGTCGGGATACCACGCACGCCATGCTTGGCCGGGGTTTCCTGATTTTCGTCAATGTTCAGCTTGGCGATAGTCAGCTTGCCTTTGTAGGTTTCGGCGATTTCGTCCAGAACCGGGGCAATCATTTTGCACGGGCCACACCACTCAGCCCAGTAATCAACTAGTACAGCACCGTCAGCCTTGAGGACGTCGGCTTCAAAGCTGGCGTCGCTGACATGCTTGATAAGGTCGCTACTCATGGAGTTCTCCGAGTTAGTAGGCTAAAAATCGTGGCCCATCATAGCGGGCCTTGCCCCGTTCAGGAAGTCGGCTTTGATTGAGTCTGGCTATAGACGTCCATGAATCTGGTTATAGGGGGAGGTTTTTAGTGAGGCCGATCTTCAACCAACGTGAAACTTCAGCCTCAATGCAATTTTTAGGAGCTGCCGAAGGCTGCAATGGCGATGTATCAGAATGAACGCTTCGCAGCCTTCGGCAGCTCCTACAGATACGTGTGTTGGCGGCGGATTAACGCCCTAGCTCGCTGGCGAAACAAACACGATCCCGGTTCGTAGCGCCGCATTACGAATGTGCTCGTGCATGGCCTTTTGCGCGGGGCCTGAGGAGTGGCGGACGAGGGCGCGGAGGATCTTGCGGTGCTCCTGCCAGGTCTCCATGGCTCTTGAGGGGCGGATGAAAGGCATCTTCTGGCTCTCAAGGAAGATATCGGCTCCCGCGGTGATAATGCCGAGCATGGCCTGGTTGCCGCTGGCGATCAGGATGTGTCGATGAAACTCGAAATCCAGTCGCGAGGCGGCTTCGAAATCCCCGGCGCGCAGTTCCAGACGCATCGCTTCGACGTTGTCTTCTAGGACGTCACGCTCATCGGCGGTCAAGGTCACCGCAGCCAGCCCGGCAGCAAAGCCTTCCAGCGCATAACGCAACTGAAACGTATCGGCCGGTGAAACGTGTTTATCGAAAGGCCAGGAAAAACCACCTGTGCGCTTTTCTGGTTCAGAAATAGCCTGAACAAAGACGCCTTTGCCTGGCTGCACGCTGATCACGCCAAGTGCGCTGAGCGACGACAACGCTTCGCGCAAGGATGCACGACTGACGCCCAGCAACGCGGCGAGATCACGCTGCGAGGGCAGGCTGTCACCCGGCATATAGCCTTGCTCGACGATCAATTTGCGGATCGCTCTCAGGGCTGATTCGGGTACGGCAAGTGGGCTATGGGGCATCACTGTTCAGGCCAGTCAGTCCGCGAAAAGTCCCTTTTATAACCATCCGTGCATTCCGGCAAGCGACGCCCAAGCCTAGGGCGGTCGGGCTTATCGGCGCTCCAAAGCGGGGCGTGACAAGGTCTTACTGGTCGGACCAGTCAGGCCGAAAAAAGCCGCGACGCCTTGGTTTATGGCTCCGAATCAACGGATGGCATGGGCTGTGCACTGAGGATCGGACAAACACCTTTCGTCCTTCACGGAGTCTTCCTATGACCAAGCGTTACAGCGCTCTGCTTACTGCCCTGTTTGCCAGCCTCATGCTCAGCCAGGCACCAGCCCACGCCGATGGTCTGGACGACGTCGTGAAACGCGGCACGTTGAAAGTTGCGGTTCCACAGGACTTCCCGCCGTTCGGCTCGGTGGGCCCGGACATGAAGCCTCGTGGCCTCGACATCGACACCGCGAAGCTGATCGCTGACCAGCTCAAGGTCAAATTGGAACTGACGCCGGTCAACAGCACCAACCGTATCCCGTACCTGACCACCGGCAAGGTGGATCTGGTGATCTCCAGTCTCGGCAAGAACCCTGACCGCGAAAAAGTCATCGACTTCTCCAAGGCCTACGCGCCTTTCTACCTGGCGGTATTCGGTCCACCTGAAGCGTCGATCAAAGGTCTGGACGATCTGAAAGGCAAAACCATCAGCGTGACCCGTGGTGCCATCGAAGACATCGAGCTGACTGCTGTTGCACCGAAAGAAGCGACCATTAAGCGCTTCGAAGACAACAACTCCACGATTGCGGCCTATCTGGCTGGTCAGACTGACCTCATCGCCAGCGGCAACGTGGTGATGGTTGCGATCAGCGAGAAGAACCCGAAGCGCATCCCTGAGCTGAAAGTGAAACTCAAGGATTCGCCGGTCTACGTCGGCGTGAACAAAGGTGAGGCGACGTTGCTGGCGAAGGTCAACGAAATCATTGATGCCGCCAAAAAAGACGGCGCACTGGAGAAGAACTCCCAGACCTGGCTCAAGCAGCCTCTGCCCGCTGACCTCTGATAGCTGCTCACTGATTTCGGAGGCTGCCAATGGCTTACAACTTTGACTTTGTACCGGTCATGCAGAACGCCGATCTGCTACTGCGCGGGGCGCTGTTTACCCTGGAGTTGACCGCCATTGGCACTGTGCTCGGGGTTGGTCTGGGTATTGTCGGTGCCATCGTGCGGGCCTGGAAGATTCAGCCGTTCTCGGCGATTTTCGGGGTCTACGTTGAGCTGATACGCAACACGCCGTTCCTGGTTCAATTGTTCTTTATCTTCTTCGGGCTGCCGTCTCTGGGCCTGCAGATTTCCGAATGGCAGGCCGCTATTCTGGCCATGGTGATCAATCTGGGTGCTTACTCGACGGAGATTATCCGCGCAGGCATCCAGGCGATTCCCAAAGGTCAGCTTGAAGCCGCCGCCGCATTAGCGATGACTCGCTTCGAGGCGTTCCGCTACGTCGTATTGATTCCAGCGCTGGGGAAGGTCTGGCCGGCACTGAGCAGCCAGATCATTATCGTGATGCTCGGTTCGGCAGTCTGTTCGCAGATTGCCACCGAGGAGTTGAGCTTCTTCGCCAACTTCATTCAGTCACGTAATTTCCGCGCCTTCGAGACGTACATCGTCACGACGCTGATTTACCTCTTTATGGCGCTGATGGTTCGCCAGCTTCTGGCCTGGATCGGTCGTCGCTACATTTCGAGGAAAGGCTGATGGATTTCACCCTTTGGGATGTTGTGCGCAACCTGCTCACCGGTTTGCAGTGGACGCTGGCCCTTTCGCTGGTGGCATTCATTGGTGGCGGTGCGATTGGGCTGCTGGTCATGTGCATGCGCATTGCCAAACTCAATGCGCCAAGAGTTATTGCCAAGGTCTACATCGAACTGTTCCAAGGCACGCCTCTGCTGATGCAGCTATTCCTGGTTTTTTTCGGTGTGGCTTTAATGGGCTTGGATATTTCGCCTTGGGCCGCTGCTGCGCTGGCTTTGACACTGTTTACCAGCGCGTACCTGGCTGAGATCTGGCGCGGTTGCGTCGAGTCGATCGCCAATGGCCAATGGGAGGCGTCTGCCAGTCTCGCGATGACCCCGCTGGAGCAACTGCGTTACGTGATTCTCCCTCAGGCGCTGCGTATTGCCGTCGCGCCTACGGTCGGGTTCTCGGTGCAAGTCGTCAAAGGCACTGCGGTGACTTCAATCATTGGTTTTACCGAATTGACCAAAACCGGCGGCATGCTCGCCAACGCTACGTTCCAGCCCTTCATGGTGTATGGCTTCGTCGCTCTGGGCTACTTCATGCTCTGCTATCCCCTGTCCCTCAGTGCCCGTTACCTGGAAAGGAGACTGCATGCCTCTGCTTAGAATTTCCGCGCTGCATAAATACTACGGCGACCACCACGTCCTCAAAGGCATCGATCTGACGGTTGAAGAAGGTCAGGTCGTGGCGATCATCGGCCGTAGTGGCTCGGGTAAAAGTACGCTGCTGCGTACGTTGAACGGGTTGGAGTCGATCAACGACGGCGTTATCGAAGTCGATGGCGAGTACCTGGACGCCGCCCGTGCGGACCTGCGCTCGCTGCGGCAGAAAGTCGGCATGGTATTCCAGCAGTTCAACCTGTTTCCGCATTTGAGTGTTGGCGAGAACGTGATGCTGGCACCGCAGGTGGTGAAGAAGGTTTCGAAAGCTGAAGCCAGAAAGATTGCCAAAGAGATGCTGGAACGTGTCGGGCTGGGTGAGAAGTTCGACGCTTTCCCTGATCGTCTGTCAGGTGGCCAGCAGCAGCGCGTTGCGATTGCTCGTGCGCTGGCGATGTCGCCGAAGGTCTTGCTCTGCGATGAAATCACCTCGGCGCTGGACCCGGAATTGGTCAACGAAGTGCTGAGCGTGGTGCGCCAACTGGCGAAGGACGGCATGACGCTGATCATGGTGACCCACGAAATGCGTTTCGCCCGGGAAGTGGGCGACAAGCTGGTGTTCATGCACCAGGGCAAAGTGCATGAAGTGGGCGATCCGAAGATTTTGTTCGCTAACCCGAGAACGCCAGAGCTGGCGAATTTTATCGGGTCGGTGGAGCAGGGGGCTTAAGACGACTGCGCCACATTCCCTGTGGGAGCGAATTTATTCGCGAAGACGGTTGGGCAGGCGATAGATATGTATTGGATGTATGGGCCTCTTCGCGAATGAATTCGCTCCCACAGAGACCGCGCTTCCCCGTAGGACCGGCTAAAGCCAGTCCTAAGGGGCGCTTGCTTAAAGACGCAACAACGTCTTCCACGCACGGCTCTGGAACACGACGATGGTCTGCTGCACACGAGCATCCAGCACTTCATCGCTGATCGGCTGTTCAGCGAGGTGCACCAGCTTGTTCAGCTCACCATACAACCGATCCAGCTCCGGCAGATCCAGTGCGCCACGGGCGTGGTGCAGCCAGGCCTGAATGCGTTCGATACGCGGCAGTTGTTCGGCGAGATCTTCCGGTTGCTGCTGATAGCGACCCAGTTGCAATGCCGTGGCTTCATCGGCCAGAAAGCGCGGCAACCAACTGTCCAGTTGTGCAGCGCCCTGGCGATTGCCACGGTTATTGCGTTCAACCGTCCAGCTACGTGCCAGCAACCAACGCGACGTGGTCAGCGAGAACAGGCCCCAGCGCGGGTCTTGCAGCTCTTCAAGGAACTGCTCGTGAGCTGCGCCACGTACATCCTCATCTTCCTGGCCCGCTTGAACCAGCGGACGCCAGTCTTCCAGCAAGGCATCCAGCGAGGAACGCAGTTCGCTGCTGGTGCTGCGTGGTGCTGCCTGGCCGAGGCTGCCCGTCAGCGCGCGCAACTCCGTGAGCAAGGCAACCCAGTCCTGAAGCAAGCGCCAGTGGCCGTTGAAACGGTACTGCTCGGCCAGACGCTGGCTGCTGCCCAACAGGTGCAAGGCCAGTGCGGCGTAAGCGTCATCCAGCGGCATTTCAGCGTGGAACTGCGGAGCAGGCAGCGTCAGCGAGTAGCTGTTGGCGTCCAGCAGACGATAGCCGCGCTCGGCTTTGCTGATGTCGCACGGCATCAGTGGCAGGGTCACGGCCAGCTCAGCGGCAAGCTCCAGCAGTGCAGACGGATCGCCTTCGCGCAATTCCAGCTCCAGCTCGCAGATTTCTTCCTTCTGCTTGCCTGCCACTACGTGACCAAGATCGAGTGCTGCTTCGATCACCACCTTGGTTTTACCGCGGCCCCAGGCGATTTCTGCACGCTCACGGACGAAATCGGTAGTGAATAGCGGCTTGATGGTTTTCTTGTCCAGATCGGCCAACTGCTCAGGCCAGCATTCACCGTCGAGCTTTTTCAGATCCAGCTTGGCCTTGGGCAGGTCCCAGTTGAATTCGTTACGCTCGGAAAAACCGGCAACGCTTTGGCCGCGAGTCTTCATGGTCTGAATGATCTGATCGCCATCACGACGTACACGCAGCGCAACCTTGGCGTTGGCCAGATCGCGCTCTGGTGTATCGAAATACTGATTGGACAGCTCCACGCTCTCCCAGCCGCTCTTGTTACGCTTCTTCAGCAACGGGTGATCGCGCAGTGCAGCGAGGGTTTCGCGGCTGACGCGGAGTTTGATTTCTGTTTCTTTCTGCATGGCCGGGAATCCAGACGCTTGTACTGATAAACGGGGTGCAGCCGGTTGTTGCGTGGCTACTTAGGGTGAGCAGTGTACAGGACATGGCCTTTAAGCTGCCCGCTAAGCTCTCTTGTCGCGTCCATATTGCTTCGGCGGGCGCATTTAAGTAGAGTTGGGTCTTCGAAGCGACTGACCGGATGAGATTGAGCGCTTCCCAGCGGCGAAAGCCGTACTCGCGCAAGGCGGGTCGAGAGTGGTGTCCGGATCTGCTTTACCGCATACGAAAAGGCGCCCTTAACTGGCGCCTTTTTTCGTTTTACCGCCGTGTTGAAGTCGGCTGGTGCAGATATGTCTTGCCGCACAGCAGGACAAAGGCGATTGGCCCTTTTAGCTTTGGTCCCTCGTTTCGCTTATCACCGTGGTAAGCGCTTTCTACTATCAGGTTCAAATCCTGCCACTGACGTCGTTCACGGCTAGCTCGGCGGATTTCAAAAAATACGTAGTAAGGGCCGGATGGGGAGTCGACCGTAATCGAATAGCACCAATTGCGCTCTGCTGCAGTTTCCCAAACCTTGGCTTTTGGATGCCCAAGACTTTCAATCAATGGACGTAAATGGCGGGATAATTCGTATCTGATGGGGCAAAAGGATCTCGGTCGCTGTGTCTGCGAATCGATGATGGGTTCACCGTTGGCGTGCAACGCGGGATCATAAGCCTTGCTGAAGCAGTGAGTAGAAAACGTTACGTGAACCCGCAGGTCGCGCTTCGCCAGTTTGCTATCGACCACAAAAGTAAAGGGCTCAAGGTGCGAGAGTTCGTAGCGTTCAGCGCCTGTCGGCGTAGATGAAAAATAAGACATTACGCTCGCCAACCTTCAGAGCGCAGATTTTATCCCATGGGGGTGAAACGGCTTTGAGTGAAAACGCGACGTGTCGTTGTTGAATTGCCCTTCATCATTGTGAGGATTCGTCTTTTACCCCTTTCAAACCGCCCTTAACGGTTTATTCCCACCGCCCGATAGCCCTATGATGGTCGGCACGCTCTCCCGTTAAAGGAATCGCACATGCCCTTGCCGTCCATGAAAGATCAATTCGCCGCGTTGATTGCCGCACCTTCGGTGAGCTGCACCCAGCCGTCACTGGATCAGTCCAACCGTGCGGTGATTGATTTGCTGGCCGGTTGGCTGGGCGATCTGGGTTTTGCGTGCGACATCCAGCAGGTTTCGCCGGGCAAGTTCAACTTGCTGGCCAGTTTTGGCAGTGGCCCTGGCGGGTTAGTGCTGGCCGGGCACAGCGATACGGTGCCATTCGATGAGGCCCTGTGGAGAACTGATCCGCTGAAGCTGACCGAAGTTGATAATCGCTGGGTCGGGCTGGGCAGTTGTGACATGAAAGGTTTCTTCGCGCTGATCATCGAAGCCGTGCAGCCATTGCTGGATAAACCGTTCAAGCAGCCGCTGTTGATCCTCGCTACCTGTGATGAAGAAAGCTCCATGGCAGGCGCTCGTGCGTTGGCTGAAGCGGGGCGGCCGCTGGGTCGTGCGGCCGTGATCGGCGAGCCAACGGGCCTCAAGCCGATCCGTCTGCATAAAGGCGTGATGATGGAGCGCATTGATATTCTCGGGCGCAGTGGCCATTCTTCTGACCCAAGCCTGGGGCACAGCGCGCTGGAAGCAATGCATGATGCGATCAGCGAGCTCAAAGGTCTGCGCAAGCAATGGCAGCTTGAGTATCGCAATCCGCAGTTCAGCGTGCCGACGCCCACCCTGAATTTCGGCTGCATCCACGGCGGGGACAACCCGAACCGGATTTGCGGTCAGTGTTCACTGGAGTTCGACCTGCGCCCGCTGCCAGGCATGGACCCCAGCGTGCTGCGCGCCGCGATCCGCCAGAAGCTGGAGCCACTGGCCGAATTGCATCAGGTCAAAATCGACTACGCGCCTTTGTTTCCCGAGGCACCGCCATTCGAGCAGGCCGCCGATGCGGAACTGGTGCGGGTTGCCGAACGTCTTACGGGGCATCGCGCCGAAGCAGTAGCATTCGGTACCGAAGCCGCTTATTTTCAGCGTCTGGGATGCGAAACGCTGGTGTTGGGCCCTGGGGATATTGCCTGTGCGCATCAACCGGGCGAGTATCTTGAAATGTCACGTTTGCAGCCTACAGTGCATCTGTTAAGCCAGTTGATTGAACATTATTGCCTGAACCCGCAATGAGTCGGGTCATGCCAGAGAGAGAATTAAGGAGAGTGCGCGTGCAGCCATGCTTGTTCCGACGATAACCACCACACGGTTGTGAGTGTTTCTGTCTTTCGTCCTTTTATCAGCAGGCTCTTCAGGTTATGCACGAATACGTCAATTGGCTTCGCCACGCTTCTCCTTATATCAATGCCCACCGTGAACGCACCTTCGTCGTGATGTTGCCCGGTGACGGCGTTGAGCACCCGAACTTCGGCAACATCGTCCACGACCTGGTGCTGCTGCACAGTCTCGGCGTGCGTCTGGTGCTGGTTCACGGCTCACGTCCGCAAATCGAAAGCCGCCTGGCCGCTCGGGGGCTTACGCCGCAATATCATCGCAACCTGCGCGTGACGGATGCCGCAACGCTGGACTGTGTCATCGATGCGGTTGGCCACTTGCGCCTCGACATCGAAGCGCGTCTGTCCATGGACATGGCCGCCTCGCCGATGCAGGGCTCGCGCTTGCGCGTGACCAGCGGCAATCTGGTCACCGCACGGCCCATTGGCGTCTGGGAAGGCGTGGATTACCAGCACACCGGCGAAGTGCGTCGGATCGACCGCAAAGGTATCAACCGCCTGCTGGACGAGCGCCATATCGTGCTGCTGTCGCCAATCGGTTATTCGCCAACCGGCGAGATTTTTAACATCGCCTGCGAAGACGTTGCTACCCGCGCCGCTATCGATCTGGGCGCCGACAAGTTGTTGCTGTTCGGTGAAGAGCGCGGCTTGATGGACGAGCAGGGACGGTTGGTGCGTGAGCTGCGTCCGCAGCAAGTACCGGCGCATATCCTGCGTCTTGGCAGCAACTACAACTATCAGGCTGAATTGCTGGATGCTGCTGCTGAAGCCTGTCGCGGTGGCGTAGGTCGTAGCCATATCGTCAGCTATGTCGAGGATGGAGCGCTGCTCACCGAGCTGTTCACCCGCGACGGTGGCGGTACGTTGGTTGCGCAGGAGCAATTCGAACTGGTCCGCGAAGCGGCGATTGAAGATGTCGGCGGATTGATGGATCTGATTACGCCCCTGGAAGAGCAGGGCATTCTGGTGCGTCGTTCCCGTGAAGTGCTGGAGCGCGAGATTGAGCAGTTCAGCGTGGTCGAGCGCGAAGGCTTGATCATCGCCTGTGCGGCGTTGTATCCGATTGCTGACTCCCAAGCAGGTGAGCTGGCCTGCTTGGCGGTTAACCCTGAATACCGCCATGGCGGCCGCGGTGATGAGTTGCTGGAGCGCATCGAAACCCGAGCTCGTGAACAGGGCTTGAAGACACTGTTCGTACTCACCACGCGCACGGCGCACTGGTTCCGCGAGCGCGGTTTCGAGCCAAGCAGCGTAGATCGCCTCCCTGCTGCCCGTGCGTCACTCTATAACTTCCAGCGTAATTCGAAGATTTTCGAGAAGGCGTTGTAAGTCTAATTGAGTGCAGATCAACCCTGTGGGAGCGAATTCATTCGCGAAGGGGTCAGTAAGGCGGGTACAAATCTCTCGCCTGAAAGACCGCCTTCGCGGATGAATCCGCTCCCACCGGGATTGGATTTCAACTCACATCAATCAGTTACTAATCCGCAAAATACTCGCCTGATACGCGCCGACGAAGGTGTCGAAATCCACCGGTTCTTCGGTTTGCTCCAGCTCTGCCTGTTCGGCAATCGAGGTGCTGGCGAGCGCTTCGAAGTGCGCCTGCTCTTCAGCGCTCAGCGGCTTGCTGCGGAAGTATTCGGCGTGCGCACGGCTCTGACGCAGCGAGAACGCCGTAAAGCCTTCATTGTGCTGCTTCATGCTCGCCAGCACTTTCGCCGATGGGGTCAGTGACGCGTCATCGACCTTGGCTTGTTGCGCCGCGATGGATTCAACGTGTTCGTCAGTGCCTTGGGCCTGATCCAGCAATTGCGCGATGGGTTTGATCTTCTCCAACAGCTCGGAGGCCCATGCCTTCAGGTCGATGGTGTCGTCGTTGCGATTGAGTTCCAGGCCTGGGCGGCGTCCTTCCTTGACCACTGTCAGGAAATTCGATGCAGCGTTACGGCATTCGTTATTGGCCAGTTGCGGGCTTTCCTGCAGGGCGCAGTACAGCACGAACGCGTCGACGAAACGGGCTTGCTGCAGATCGATGCCGGTTGGCAGGAACGGGTTGATGTCCAGGCAGCGAACTTCAACATATTGCACGCCGCGGGCGACCAGCGCCTGAATCGGGCGCTCACCCGAATAAGTCACGCGCTTAGGGCGAATGTTGGAGTAGTACTCGTTTTCGATCTGCAACACGTTGGTGTTCAGCTGAACCCATTCGCCTTCAGCGTTATGCGTGCCCACTTCGACATACGGCGCGTACGGCGTAGCGACCGCTTTACGCAGGCTGTCGGTGTAACTGATCAGGTCGTTGTAGCAAGGCGTCAGGTCGGCCTGTGCATTGCTTTGATAGCCAAGGTCGCTCATGCGCAGGCTGGTTGCGTAAGGCAGATACAGCGTGTCGGCGTCGAACTGTTCAAGCTTGTGGGCGCGGCCACGCAGAAAGCCTGCATCCAGCGCCGGAGAGGCCCCAAACAGGTACATCAGCAGCCAGCTGTAGCGACGGAAGTTACGGATCAGGCCGATGTAAGCATGAGATTGATAGTCGCGGGCATCGCCCTCGAAATCCTCGGTTTGCTTGAGCAGAGGCCAGACGCTTTCCGGCAGCGAGAAGTTGTAGTGGATGCCGGCAATGCATTGCATGGTCTTGCCGTAACGCAGGGCCAGGCCTTTGCGATAGACGTACTTGAGCTTGCCGATATTCGAGGTGCCGTAATAGGCAATCGGAATGTCTTTTTCATCCGGCAGCGGACACGGCATCGACGGGCTCCAGAGGAGCTCGTTACCCAGCTTGTTGTAAGCAAAGCGGTGGATCTGATCCAGGCTGGCCAGGGTTTCAACCGGGTTGGCCAGTGCCGGAGTAATGAATTCCAACAGCGATTCGGAATAGTCCGTGGTGATCTGACCGTGAGTCAGCGCTGCGCCCAGGGCTTGCGGGTGCGGTGTCTGCGCGAGCTGTGCATCGCCGGTTACGCGCAGGCATTCGCGCTCAATACCGTGCAGGCACTGCTCCAGCAGGGAGAGGTTAGTGCGCTCGCTAAGCAAAGCCAGGCGGCGGTTGAGAAGTTCGCTCAAGTTGGATTCCTTCACGCGTCAGTCGCCCCAATATGGGGGTGGATGTGACGGTGTACAAGGGTGAGGATTAACTGGCGATGTCGCCTGGTTTGGTTCTGCGACGCCATTACCGATAGCTCATTCTGGCCACAGCGCGCATGGAAAATTCCGACACTTATTCAATAGCGCCGAAATTACCTTAATTTGGCCTGTCTGTACTAGACGACAGCGAACGTGCCTTGTGCTTTGGCGACAAGTTTCTCGCCTTGCAGCACTTCAGCTTCAACCACCAGCGTGCGACGGCCCGCGTGCAGCACCTTGGCGACGCACAGCACTTCGCCCTCCGATACCCCACGCATGTAGTTGATTTTGCATTCGATGGTCACGCTGCGCTGATCGAACCCGTGGGAGCTGGAACAGGCCAGCCCCATGGCGATGTCGACGAGGCTGAAAATCGCCCCGCCGTGCATCACATTGCCTCGATTACGCAGATGATCGTCCAGCGGCAAGGCCACTTCGGCGACGCCCACGTCCAGGCGGCGCAGCTGACAGCCTATCGCCCGGAAGTAAGGGCTTTCGGTGTAGCCCGCCGGAATGTCCATTAGCGCTTCTTCAGCTGTTTGGCGTTGGCGAACAAAGAAGCCATGGCGTTGTTGGCCGGTGCCGCTGTCGCAGTTTCCTTGCGCGGTGCGCTGCTCTGCTGCTGGCGCGGTGCCGAGCCAGGGCGCGAGCCACGAGCGCCATCGACTTTCTCGCCCGGTGTGTCGCTCATGCGCATCGACAGGCCCACGCGTTTGCGCGGGATGTCGACTTCCATGACCTTGACCTTGACGACATCGCCGGCCTTGACCGCTTCACGCGGGTCTTTGATGAATTTCTCGGACAGCGCCGAGATATGCACCAGACCGTCCTGATGCACGCCGATGTCGACGAAAGCACCGAAGTTGGTGACGTTGGTCACAACACCTTCGAGGATCATGCCTGGCTGCAGGTCTTTCAGATCCTCCACGCCGTCCTGGAATTCGGCGGTCTTGAACTCGGGACGCGGGTCGCGGCCAGGCTTCTCAAGCTCTTGCAGAATGTCGGTGACAGTTGGCAAACCGAAGGTTTCGTCGGTGTACTTTTTCGGGTCCAGACGCTTGAGGAAGCTGGCGTCGCCGATCAGCGAACGGATGTCCCGGTCTGTTTCGGACGCGATGCGCTTCACCAGCGGATAGGCTTCCGGGTGAACGGCCGATGAGTCCAGCGGGTTATCGCCATTCATGACGCGAAGGAAGCCAGCAGCCTGTTCGAAGGTTTTTTCGCCCAGACGCGGGACTTTTTTCAGCGCCGCGCGGGATTTGAATGCGCCGTTTTCATCGCGGTGCGCCACGATGTTCTGCGCCAGTGTCGTGTTGAGGCCGGAAATCCGTGCCAACAGGGCTACCGAAGCGGTGTTCACGTCCACGCCGACGGCGTTTACGCAGTCCTCGACGACAGCGTCCAGGCCACGCGCGAGCTTGAGCTGTGACACGTCGTGCTGGTACTGACCGACACCGATGGATTTCGGATCAATTTTCACCAGTTCGGCCAGCGGATCTTGCAGGCGGCGGGCGATAGACACCGCGCCACGGATCGATACGTCCAGATCCGGGAACTCCTTCGCAGCCAGCTCGGACGCGGAATAAACCGATGCGCCTGCTTCGGAGACCATGACCTTGGTCATTTTCAGGCCTGGATACTTTTTGATCAGTTCGGCGGCCAGCTTGTCGGTTTCGCGGCTGGCGGTGCCGTTGCCGATGGCGATCAGGTCTACCGCGTGCTTGGCGCAGAGTGCAGCCAGCACAGCGATGGTCTGGTCCCACTGGTTTTTCGGAACGTGCGGGTAAACCGTGGCGTAATCCAGCAGCTTGCCGGTGGAGTCGACCACTGCGACCTTGCAACCGGTGCGCAGGCCCGGGTCCAGCCCCAGTGTGGCGCGTGGGCCAGCTGGTGCGGCGAGCAGCAGGTCGTGCAGGTTATGGGCGAAAACATTGATCGCTTCGGTTTCCGCGCCATCGCGCAGCTCACCCAGCAAGTCGGTTTCCAGATGACTGTAGAGCTTGACCTTCCAGGTCCAGCGCACCACTTCGGCCAACCACTTGTCAGCCGGACGGTTCTGGTTTTGCAGGCCAAAACGCTCGCCGATCATCAGCTCGCACGGGTGCATGGTGCCGGGCAGTTCTTCACCGACTTTCAGCGCCGAACTGAGGAAGCCTTCGTTGCGGCCACGGAAAATAGCCAGTGCGCGGTGCGACGGCATGCTTTTCAGCGGTTCGTCGTGTTCGAAGTAATCACGGAACTTGGCGCCTTCTTCTTCCTTGCCGGGCACTACACGAGCACTGATCACGGCTTCCTGCTTGAGGAAGCTGCGCAGTTTGTCCAGCAGGCTGGCGTCTTCGGCGAAACGCTCCATGAGGATGTACTTCGCGCCTTCCAGCGCCGCTTTCACGTCGGCAACGCCTTTTTCTGCGTCCACAAAGCGTGCGGCTTCGGCTTCCGGGCTCAACGTCGGGTCGTTGAACAGGCCGTCGGCCAATTCGCCAAGGCCTGCTTCCAGTGCGATCTGGCCCTTGGTGCGGCGCTTTTGCTTGTAAGGCAGATACAAGTCTTCGAGGCGGGTCTTGGTATCGGCGAGTTTGATATCGCGGGCCAGCTCCGGGGTCAGCTTGCCTTGCTCTTCGATGCTGGCAAGGATGCTGATGCGGCGCTCGTCGAGTTCGCGCAGGTAGCGCAGGCGCTCTTCAAGATGACGCAGTTGCGTGTCATCGAGGCTGCCGGTCACTTCTTTGCGGTAACGGGAAATGAAAGGCACGGTAGAGCCTTCATCCAGTAGGGCGACGGCCGCTGCGACCTGTTGTGGGCGTACGCCAAGTTCTTCGGCGATGCGGCTGTTGATGCTGTCCATGAGACCACCTGGAGTTGTGAGCAAAATACCTGATTACAAAGTGGCCGCGAGCTGCGCTGGCCGACTTTCGCAAGAATACTGTCGAGCTGCCATGTTCAGGCGCTGCCTGACTTTGAGGGCGGCGCATTATACCCAGCGGAGTCCGTTTAGGGGATGAGCCGACAAAAGCACTGTTTTTGCTCGGGGAAAGCAAGGCGTGAGTGGCAGCCCCGGTAAAATCTGCTAACAATGCACACGGTGCGTATCACAGCAGCTACGCCATAATGCGGGCCGAGATCAAAGGAGCATCTGAATGAGCAGCACTGCACAAACTGCCGAAGGCGAAAAAATCCTTATTGTTGATGACGATCCGGGTTTGAGCAGCCTGTTAGAGCGTTTTTTCACCAGCAAGGGTTATCGTGCCCGTGCTGTGGCCAACGTTGAGCAAATGGATCGCTTGCTGGCCCGCGAAGTTTTCAATCTTGTCGTGCTTGACCTGATGCTGCCGGGCGAAGACGGGCTGTCAGCCTGCCGTCGTCTGCGTGCCGCAAACAATCAAGTACCGATCATTATGCTGACCGCCAAGGGCGATGAGCTGAGCCGTATCAAAGGCCTCGAACTGGGCGCTGACGATTATCTGGCCAAGCCTTTCAACCCTGACGAACTGATGGCGCGTGTCAAAGCTGTATTGCGTCGTCAGGCCGCCCCTGTACCGGGCGCACCGGGCAGCGAAGACGAGTCTGTCACCTTTGGTGATTACGAGTTGTCCCTGGCGACTCGCGAACTCAAGCGTGGCGATGAGGTACACATGCTCACCACTGGCGAGTTTGCGGTGCTCAAGGCGCTGGTGATGCATGCTCGCGAACCGCTGACCCGCGACAAGCTGATGAATCTGGCCCGTGGCCGTGAATGGGATGCGCTGGAGCGCTCGATCGACGTACAGATTTCCCGTCTGCGTCGTCTGATCGAGCCAGATCCTTCCAAACCGCGCTACATTCAAACGGTCTGGGGTGTTGGTTATGTATTCGTTCCGGACGGTGCGGGTACACGATAATCGAGCGCTTTTAGGAGCACAGCCCCCTGTGGTGATTGCCAGTCACGTCGATAGTCCCGAACAGGGCTATCGACGTTTTGGTTTTCGTTGATCTGGCGTCGGGTTGTCGTTCGCGTTTCGCAAACCTGCGAGCCTGGCTCGCTCCTGCAAAGTGTATAGCTGCAACTATGAAAACCCCGCTCTGGTTCCCGCAAAGCTTCTTCTCCCGCACCCTTTGGCTGGTGCTCATCGTCGTGCTGTTTTCAAAGGCGCTGACCCTGGTTTATCTGTTGATGAACGAGGACGTGCTGGTCGACCGGCAATACAGCCACGGTGTCGCGCTGACCCTGCGTGCCTATTGGGCGGCCAATGAGAATGACCGGGAAGCGATTGCCGATGCGGCAGGCCTGATCCGCGTAGTGGGCGGCGGCGTGCCGGAAGGTGAGCAGCATTGGCCTTACAGCGAAATCTATCAGCGGCAGATGCAAGCAGAGCTGGGCGCCGACACCGAAGTGCGTCTGCGTGTGCATGCGCCGCCTGCGTTGTGGGTCCGGGCACCAAGCCTGGGCGATGGCTGGTTGAAAGTACCGCTGTATCCGCACCCATTACGTGGCCAGAAAATCTGGAGTGTGCTGGGTTGGTTCCTTGCGATTGGTTTGTTATCCACAGCCTCGGCGTGGATCTTCGTCCGGCAACTCAACCAGCCTCTTAAACGCTTGGTGTTTGCCGCGAGGCAGTTAGGGCAGGGGCGCAGCGTGCGGCTGCCGGTCAGCGACACGCCTAGTGAAATGACCGAGGTTTACCGCGCCTTTAACCAGATGGCCGAAGATGTCGAACAGGCCGGGCAGGAACGGGAGTTAATGCTCGCGGGCGTTTCCCATGACCTGCGAACCCCATTGACCCGTTTGCGTCTGTCGCTGGAGTTGATGAAGTACGAAAACGAACTGACTGAAGGGATGGTCCGCGACATTGAAGATATGGATGCCATCCTTGATCAGTTCATGGCGTTCATTCGCGACGGGCGTGATGAAGAGATTGAAGAGGTCGACCTCAGCGAGCTGGTGCGTGACGTCGTGGCGCCGTTCAACAATCCCGAGAACCCTGAAGAGCAGATTCGTCTGTGCCTTGAGCCGATTCCGCCGTTCCCATTGCGACGCGTTTCAATGAAGCGATTGCTCACCAACCTGATTGGCAACGCCATGCACCACGCAGGCAATGGCATTGAGGTTGCGGCTTATGTGTCCGGCGACACCAGTGCGCCTTATGTGGTGCTGAGCGTTCTGGACCGTGGGACCGGGATTGACCCGTCGGAGCTTGAGGTGATTTTCAACCCGTTCATTCGCGGTGATCGTGCCCGAAGTGGCAAAGGGACCGGGCTGGGATTAGCCATCGTCAAACGCATCGCGGCAATGCACGGCGGCAACGTCGAATTGCGTAATCGTTCGGGCGGTGGGCTGGAAGCGCGAGTGCGCTTGCCGTTGGGGCTGATGTTGCCGAGAGGGGCGGTTTAAGCGCAGCTTCAAGCTTCAAGCTTCAAGCTGTAAGTTAAAAGCCTAAAGCTGCAGCAGGCCTGCGAGGCTTGCTTGCAGCTTGCAGCTTGCCGCTGCAGTCAACCCTTCCCTTTGGTCCGCGTCATATGCGGGCCGCTGTTCTTCTCCAGGTACTCGATGATCATCCCGGCCACGTCCTTGCTGGTGGTCACTTCAATACCTTCCAGCCCCGGCGACGAGTTGACCTCCATCACCAGCGGCCCGTGATTGGAGCGCAGGATGTCGACACCGGCGACGCTCAAACCCATGACCTTGGCGGCGCGGATGGCGGTCATGCGTTCTTCTGGCGTGATCTTGATCAGGCTGGCGCTGCCACCACGGTGCAGGTTGGAGCGGAATTCGCCGGGTTTGGCCTGGCGCTTCATCGAAGCAATGACCTTGTCACCGACCACGAAGCAGCGGATATCCGCGCCACCCGCCTCCTTGATGTACTCCTGAACCATGATGTCTTGCTTGAGACCCATGAACGCCTCAATTACCGACTCGGCGGCCGTTGCTGTTTCGCACAGCACCACGCCAATACCCTGGGTGCCTTCCAGCACCTTGATGACCAGCGGTGCGCCGTTGACCATCTGGATCAGGTCAGGGATATCGTCCGGAGAGTGAGCAAAGCCTGTCACCGGCAAACCGATCCCGCGACGCGAGAGCAGTTGCAGAGAACGCAGTTTGTCCCGCGAACGGGCGATGGCTACCGATTCGTTGAGCGGGAAAACGCCCATCATTTCAAACTGACGCAACACAGCGCAGCCATAAAAAGTCACTGAAGCACCGATCCGCGGGATCACCGCATCGAAGCCTTCCAGCGGTTTGCCGCGATAGTGAATCTGCGGCTTGTGGCTGGCGATATTCATGTAGGCACGCAGGGTGTCGATCACCACCATCTCATGGCCACGTTCAATACCAGCTTCGACCAGACGACGGGTTGAATACAGACGCGGGTTACGCGAAAGCACAGCGATCTTCATGCAGCACCTGTGGCAGAGGTAGTCGAGACCGGAAAAACCGGTTTGTCCTGAACGTAGGTAATGCCTGGATTGACGACCAGTTGGCCATCGATCAAGGCGTTGGAGCCGAGTAGCAAGCGATAACGCATTGCTTTGCGGCAGGCCAGCGTGAATTCCACAGGCCAGACGCGATCACCCAAAGCCAGGGTGGTGCGAATGACATAGCGGACTTGTGCATGACCGTTAGAGCTTTTTATGGTTTTCATGGCGACCAGCAGCGCTTCGCAACGGCGATGGCGCAACTGGACCACAGTGCCCAGATGAGCGTTGAAGCGAACCCACTTCTGGCCGTCGCGTTCAAAAGGCTCGATCTCGGTGGCGTGCAGGCTTGACGTACTCGCCCCGGTATCGATTTTCGCCCGCAGGCCTGCCACCCCAAGATCGGGCAACGCCACCCACTCGCGCAGGCCGATGACTGTCAGATGATCAAATGTTTTCAATGAATTTCCGTACTTCTTATGCTTTCTGCCAGACCCCTGAATCGATCTGGGCCAATGCTTTGAACGCAGGTCTGGCGAACCAGTAACCTTGCATCAGGTAAATCCCGCAGTCTGCGAGAAAATCCCGCTCTTCGGCACATTCGATGCCTTCGGCAATGACTGTAACCCCTAACTCCGCACACATTGTGACAACCCCGCGAACGATAGCCTGACGCGCGCGGTCGCGGTGAATATCTCTGCTTAATTGCATGTCGAGTTTTATCAAGTCCGGCTGAAAGTCGGCGAGCAGGGTCAGCCCCGAGTATCCGGCGCCGAAATCGTCGATGGCCGTCATGAAACCGAACTGGCGGTATTCACGCAGAATGTTGGTCAAATGGCGATTGTTATCGACGTGCTCACTTTCGATCGTCTCGAAGATCAGCCGATCCAGCGGGAAATTGTGCTGGCGTGCTGCTTCAAGCGTGCTGCGGATACACAACTCGGGTCGATAAACCGCATTGGGCAGAAAGTTGATCGAGAGCCGCTCTTCCATTCCCAACGCTGCTGCGCCTGCAATGGCGTGCGTGCGGCACAGCTGATCAAACCGATAGCGGTTTTTGTCCGTAACCTGACTCAATATCGAAAATGCGCCTTCGCCGTTGATGCCTCTGACGAGTGCTTCGTGAGCAAAGACTGACTGGCTGCGCAAATCCACAATCGGCTGGTAGGCGAATGCAAATGAAAAATCCAGATCGGGGCTGTTCCGGCAGCCGTCGCATCCGACAGGGCTTGAAGTCAATGACGTTGGAAATTCAGTCATATCGCATTCCATTGATAAAAGTTGCTGGGGGACGACAAGGCAGGTTAATCGTCGCAATCGCTCCCTGCACAGTGCTCCTGACGTAGTAAAGTCAGACTACTACCTGATTGAGGAATTCATATGGCTCAAAAGTCAGACGAAGAAGATAACGTCCGTCTGGACAAGTGGCTCTGGGCTGCGCGCTTTTACAAAACGCGTGCTTTGGCAAAGGCGGCAATTGAAAGCGGTAAGGTGCACTGCAGGGGCGAGCGTTGCAAGCCCGGCAAGGAACCGCGTATCGGTGATCAGTTTCAGATCCGTACTGGCTTTGATGAGCGCACGGTAGTGGTTGAGGCGTTGTCCGTAGTGCGCCGCGGTGCTCCCGAGGCGCAAACCCTGTACAGCGAAACGCCAGACAGTATCACCAAGCGCGAAAATCAAGCCGCGCTACGCAAAGCCGGCAATCTTGGAGTTACCACAGACGGCAAACCGACCAAGAAGCAGCGTCGACAGTTGTTCGATTTTCGTGGAGCGGTGCGCGATTGAGGTGAAGCCAGGCCAAACCCTGTGGGAGCGAATTCATTCGCGAAGGGGCCAACATATGCTGCGCCTGACATGCCGCCTTCCCGAATAAATTCAGTCCCACTGGATCAGGTGTTGTTTCAATACCCGCGCACCACACTCATACGGCTCACCACCGGCAACTTCTCAAACAGCGTGAAAATCGGCGCTGTGACCTTCAGCCAGAGATTGCTCATCACCGCCGCAAACGGCGTGTAATAACCCCAGCCCAACGCGAGCAGAGCGATCAGTACACCGCCAATATAGTCGTCCTGTCCCCAGTGAGCCCCGGCCACCAGGCGAGGCATCATGAACAGCAGCGCCAGCGCCCAGATCACAACACGCTGAACCAGTGTGCGGCTGAACACCGTCATGAACATCGCCCAGATCAACAGCACCGATGCATGATCGCCCGGGAAGCTTTGGCTGGAACGGTCTTTGAGTTCCCAGGCCTTCTCCAGATGAGGGTACATTTCGCTCAAGCGAATGGCGCCCTCCAGCACCATTGAAGGGCTGTCGTGTTGCAGGCTCGAATGATCCAGCCATTTGGAAAAGAGTGTGCGAATGACCAACAGCAAGAGCAGGATCGAAACGAATCCAAACAGCGCTGCACGCACCTGAACGGTTTTGAAGACCCAGTCACCTTTGATCAGCAGGCACAGCAGGATCAAGCCGACCACGGCATCGAAAGGACGCATACTGGCAACTGTCCATATGGACCGCCACACTACGTTCTGCTCAAGAGGCTGATTGAGTAAGTGAAACAGCCCTTCATCAAACTGGTTGAACAGGGCATGGCCGGTTGGCCATATCCAGATCCCCAGTAGCCCTAGGGCGATCAAATTGCACAGCACGAATCGGCTGATGTTCCACTTCGCTTGGAAGAGTGTGGGATAGCCCATAAAATGGCCCTTATTCTCATGGCAAGGCGCGTTACAGACGCACGAAACGGCGCTTTATAGACGCTTGTCATCAATTTGTCATCAATTCAGATACCTTCCCCCATGACTGATATCGAGTACTCCCAGCGCTTCATTTTTGACGAAAGCGATGTTCGCGGTGAACTGGTCGCGCTTGAGCGCAGCTATGCCGAGGTCCTGGCCAAACATCCCTATCCGGAGCCCGTCGCGCAACTGCTTGGTGAGCTTCTGGCCGCTGCCGCGTTGTTGGTGGGCACCTTGAAATTCGAAGGTTTGCTGATTCTTCAGGCACGCTCCAGCGGTGCGGTTCCCCTGCTAATGGTTGAGTGCTCCAGCGAGCGCGAGCTGCGCGGCATTGCTCGGTATGACGAGGCACTGGTGACACCCGGCGCCGGTCTGCAGGACCTGATGCCGGACGGCTCTCTGGCCATGACCATCGACCCGAAAAAGGGCAAGCGCTACCAGGGCATCGTCGCTCTGGATGGCGTTGACCTTTCTGAGAGTCTGTCGAGCTACTTCGTGATGTCCGAGCAGTTGGGCACGCGTTTCTGGCTCAAGGCTGACGGGCACCGCGCACGAGGCTTGCTGCTGCAGCAATTGCCCGTGGCGCATCAGACCGATCCGGAAGAACGCGACGCCACCTGGGAGCATGTCACCACGCTCGCCAGCACCCTGACAGCCGAGGAATTGCTGAGCCTGGACAATGAAACGGTACTGCACAGGCTGTTCCACCAGGATCCGGTAAGGATGTTTGAAGTGCAGCCGCTCTGCTTCCGTTGCAGTTGCTCCCGGGAACGTTCGGCCAATGCGCTGGTCAGTCTTGGACTGGAAGATGCGCAGCAACTGGTTATCGAGCATGGTGGCAGTGTCGAAATCGACTGCCAGTTCTGCAATCAGCGCTATCTTTTCGATGCCACTGATATCGCTCAGCTCTTCGCTGGGGGTGGGGTCGACTCGCCATCTGATACGCGCCACTAATCAAGCACGGATTACGCCTTACTACATGCTGTGGGCAGCGGTGAGGCGGTTCTGACGGGAGGCCTACCATTCTTGGGCTTTTCTGGCATAATCCGGCCCACTTTTCCGCTGTAGTAGTGGTTGTTTTTTTACTACAAAACCGTTTGGAGCACTCGGCCACTGGCCGACGGGGACCCTCATGACTCAAACCAACAACGCTGTGTACACCGATCTGAGCATCGACGACCTGGTCAAGCAAGCGCTTGCCCGCGGCGAAGGCGAACTTTCCGACACTGGCGCTCTGGTTGTGAGAACAGGCCATCGCACTGGCCGTTCGCCGGTCGATCGTTTCATCGTTGAAGAGCCAAGCACTCAGGATGCAATCGCTTGGGGCCCGATCAACCGCAAGTTCCCGGCTGACAAATTCGACGCTTTGTGGGAGCGCGTTCAAGCGTTCAACAATGCACAAGAGCATTTCGTTTCTCACGTGCATGTAGGCGCTGCTGAAGACCACTACCTTGCTGTGAAAATGACCACTCAGACTGCCTGGCAGAACATGTTCGGTCGCTGCCTCTTCATCAACCCGGCTCAGTACAACCCGGCGGGTCGTCAAGAGTGGCAAGTCCTGAACGTTGCCAACTTCGAATGTGTTCCAGAGCGTGACGGCACCAACTCAGACGGTTGCGTGATCATCAACTTCGCGCAGAAGAAAGTATTGATCGCTGGCATGCGTTACGCCGGTGAGATGAAAAAAGCCATGTTCTCGGTGCAGAACTTCCTGCTGCCGGCCTCTGACGTGCTGCCAATGCACTGCGCGGCCAACATCGGCGAAGAGGGTGACGTCACGCTGTTCTTCGGCCTGTCCGGTACCGGCAAAACCACACTGTCTGCTGACGAAAGCCGCTACCTGATCGGTGACGACGAGCACGGCTGGGGTGAAGGCGTGGTGTTCAATATCGAAGGCGGTTGCTATGCCAAGTGCATCGACCTCTCCGAGAAGAACGAGCCTGTTATCTGGAAAGCCATCAAGCATGGCGCAGTGCTGGAAAACGTTGTACTGGACGATACCAAGAAGGCTGATTACGCCGACGGTAGCCTGACCCAGAACAGCCGCGCGGCTTACCCGCTTGAGCACGTTGAAAAGCGCTCCGAGAAAAACCTCGGTGGCGAACCAAACGCTGTGATCTTCCTGACCTGCGACCTGACCGGTGTACTGCCGCCAGTGTCGATCCTCAGCGAAGAACAAGCGGCCTATCACTTCCTGTCGGGTTACACCGCACTGGTGGGTTCCACTGAAATGGGTTCGGGCAGCGGCATCAAGTCGACGTTCTCCACCTGCTTCGGCGCTCCGTTCTTCCCGCGTCCGGCTGGCGAGTACGCGGAGCTGCTGATCAAGCGTATCCGCGGTTTCGGTTCCAAGGTCTACCTGGTTAATACCGGCTGGACTGGCGGTGGCTACGGCGTTGGCAAGCGCTTCAACATTCCGACCACCCGTGGCGTGATTGCAGCGATCCAGAGCGGCGCGTTGATCGGTGCTGCCACCGAGCACCTCGACACCATCAACCTCGACGTGCCACTGGCCGTACCGGGCGTTGAAACCGGCCTGCTCAACCCACGTAATACCTGGGCTGACAAAGCTGCCTACGACGAAGCCGCCAAAGCCTTGGCTGGCCTGTTCGTTGAGAACTTCAAGAAGTTCGAAGTGAGCGACGCGATCAAGGCAGCGGGTCCACAGTTGTAATACGGACTGGCTGAACAAGAACCGCCCTTCGGGGCGGTTTTTTGTGGGTTTGTAAGTGGGCAAGTTCACTTTCATTAACCTGCTCAATGGCGTGGACTGAAACGGGACCTCCCGGTAGGAGCGAATTCATTCGCGAAGGGGGTTAGTCCTGAAAAATACTCGTGTCTGACACACCGCTTTCGCGAATGAATTCGCTCCCACCGGGATTCGGTGTGGTTGGTGACATGGTGGCGTCTGGGATGCCGTTGGGTCTTTGCTTTAGGCGGTCCGACACAACAAATGTGACGATTGCGAAGGATCGCTCTCTATCTCTTGAGTGAAGTTTCCGAGAGAATCCAACCCGCTTGCGCCTGCCAAATCATGGGTCTAGCCTGCCTCCCGTCGCTGCAAAATCAGCGGTCGGGTGTGGAAACCCGCATTGACCAGGCACAAGTATCATCAAGTAACTCGACAAACGAAGAGTGCTCTATGGTAGCTGTGTGCGGGCAGACTTCGGTCTGACCCGGGTGTGCTTGGTGACCGGTTTTCCACCCCGTACATAGCTGCCACCTCTTGCCGTGTGGAAATGGCGAGTGATGGCTCCAGTTGCTCAGATTTGGACCTTCACCATGCTTAAAAACACTTCTGATTTATCCATCAACCTCGAAGAAAACCTTTCACGTGCCAGCGACCTTCTGCGTTGCGCAGCCGCCACGGCTTATGAATCCAGCGATCAACTTTCCGGGCGAAAACGTGATCTGGCATTCTCGGTCATGCATCTGGTCGAGATGGCTCAGGCGTTAGTGGAGCGCTCTTTGGAAGGGGTAGAGGCGAGGTAGAGGCTGGATGAACCAAGCGGTCAAAGCCCTGCGGGCTTGAAAGCGGAGCGGGTTTGCTTTGATCAGCCAACTCACAATGGTCCGGACTGCAACGGGATATCCCGGTGGGAGCGAATTCATTCGCGAAGGGGGTTCGTCCTGAAAAATACTTGTGTCTGACACACCGCTTTCGCGAATGAATTCGCTCCCACGGGGATCTGGTGTTGTCTGCTCAAGTGTGGGCTCATGGACGCAGTCGTAACTGCTGCCTGGAGTAAGCGTTTACTTGAATGTCGAGGCTCACTGACAGTACTAATAAACGGTAAGGTGAGTTCAAAAAAACCGCCCCAAAGGGCGGTTTCAAAATCAAGCCAGCTAACTAAGCTTATTAGTGAATATCTTTATAAGCCTCATTGCCTTTAACCAGCGATGCTGCCAAGCCCGGTTGTGGCGTGAATGCTGTGCCCGTTAATGACGAAAAATGTGCGCCCTTATCGCCATGGCTGACACTACGTTCATCTTTGGTTTGCTCGGTCAGACCGGTGTAGGTGAACTTGCGCATCGCGATAAAGGTCGCTTCGTGCATGACAATACTTTGATGCAGAGCACTGACCTTTGCAGGCGACAGTCCCAGTTTTTTGTTCAGCGGAGCACCCCAGCGTGTCAGGCAGACCTCTGCGAAATGCCTGACCAGCTGGCCCGCTTCTGTTAGCGAACCGGGACCATCGGATCCTTTGAGGGATGCATTACCCACCAGCGTCGCGTGACGCCCAGCCATTGGGAAAATGCTTACCTTGGTCGAGGGATCGGTCTTGGGAATAACGCACGAGAAGCCTTTGGATCGTTCGTCCCGAGCGAAAAAGCCAACGTACTCTTTAACGTTTTTCCCGAGAGCAACTTTCTCAAGCTGGAAGTTCAAAGGGCCCGGAACCGGGTCAACCGCGAAAATATTGACCGGAATATGACGTAGAGCCGGATCACCCGCCATGGCATTCGCCAGCATGTGGCAGCTCACACCGCCTCGGCTCCAGCCGACCAGGTTGACTTGAGTGGGTATCAGCCCGCCTTTGCGAAAGATCTTGATGATCTTTTCCTGCAGATCTTGCGGTGTAACCTTGCGGTCGCCGTATTCATAGTGACGCCACAGCCAGGACGTTGGCTCTTGCCAATCCTGGATCGGCAGCCCGGCGGCTTTCAGCCGGTTGTATTCGACCTCGGTCAGTTTGGTGCGCTTCCAGTCGGCCTTACCTTTGATGAGGTTGATCGCATGCTGCACATTTTCGTACCAGCCCTTACCAAACGCGGTTCCGGTCCAGCCGTAACCTTTGGGCTCAGTGAACAATTCATCTGCTTGTAAATTGCCACTGCCAGGACCATCAATCACGACCCAGTCGGCGAACTCCCTATTGTTCATATTACTGGCCAACGTTGCGATTAACTCACCATTCCAGTAGTTGTTGTTCAACGTGTCATATTTGGTAGAACCTGTGCCGCAAAAGAAAATCGTAAATACACTCATGAGAAACCTCCGTGTTTTGATGAGTCAGGAGGAGACTAGATGAGTATTTTAATTCGAGCCGAGGGTGTTGTTACTCGATGTTGTTGGCTGCCCGGTTTAACTGGATAACGGTTGCTAACACGGCGGGTCTAATCAAAAAGTTTTATTTGAAATGATATTTTTCAGGAGATCACTTGTGCCCTGACACACCGCTATCGCAGCCTTCGGCAGCTCCTACAGGGATCGCTTTCCAGTTTCGCTCTACCCCGCCTCAAACGTCCTGTTGGCTTCGCAATAGCGTTCCTGAGTCTGCTTGCTTTGTTCATCCCGGTCTCTGGCAGCGCGTTTGGTCCATTCCTGACAGGACTCCTTGAAGAACACCACAGCGGCGCGACGGCACTCGCGATTTTCGACGCTGCCTTTGCTGAAGTTCATGCACACACTGCTGTTTTCGATGTGGTTGTTGAACACCCGAAAATCGGCGTGATAGCGGCTGCGACTGTCCACAGCCCTGAAGCTGACGCTGGCAATGCTGAAAGGTTTGGTCGGGCGTTCGGTGTTGGAGCGGGCGATGTCGGATTTGTAGTCCGCCATGTACCTGGATGACACCATGCCTTTGGCCGGTTCTCGCTCAGCCGCCTTTGGAACCTGGCCAAAACGGCAGTTGAGGACCGTTTCGTCGATCACGTTGCCGTTCTTCATGCACTCGTCCAGAGGCTGGACGCCTGGCGCTGGCAATTCCCGTCGGACCACATTGGGTCCGATGTAAGGTTCCGGAGCCTGGGCTGCAAAAGGCTGTGGCGCAGACGGTATCAAGGCCTGCGGCGGTTGTTCTGCGGTGGGTAGAGGTTTTTCAATCAAAGGCTGAGCTTGAGGTTTCGTACGGGGAAACAGCAGGTATCCGGCAAACACCGCAAGCGCCAGCACTATCAGCCATTTTGAATAGCCTGTGCCTTTGGGCCGACGTTCATGCCTGCGTTTGCGCGGATGAGCGCCCAATACAACGTCAACCTTGCCAGGTGTCAGGCGCTGGATGTGGGTAGATCCATCGTCGTTTGGCTGTTTGCTGGATTCCATTCCCTGTTTCCTTCGCCTTTGGCAAAGCTGCGTGTGATGGCGAAGGTTAAACCTTGTAAATAGCCTTTTGCTAGTAGTGCTTGTCTGTATCCTTATTCATTTTTGTAATGCTTTGGTTGTTTTCTGACCAGGCTGACCGCGCTAAGGTCTCGCACCTTGGTCGAGGTCAATGGAGTGGCAGCTTATGTACAAGCGTCTTGAACAGGTTTTCGGGTATTCAGAGTTTCGTCCGGGGCAGGAAGCCGCTATCAGTGCCGTGTTAGCGGGGCGCTCTGCGGCGGCTATTTTCCCGACAGGGTCGGGCAAGTCGTTGTGTTATCAACTGCCTGCGCTGATGCTTCCGCATCTGACACTGGTGGTTTCGCCGTTGCTGGCGCTGATACAGGATCAATTGGCATTTCTGCAGCGCCACGGTATTTCGGCAGCCAGCATTGATTCAGCACAGAGTCGTGATGACGTTTCACAGGTCATGGCCCGGGCGCGCTCAGGTGAGCTGAAGATCCTGATGATTTCCGTTGAGCGATTGAAGAATGAGCGCTTTCGCCACTTTATCTCGCAGGTGCCGATCTCGTTATTAGTGGTCGACGAGGCTCACTGTATCTCTGAATGGGGCCATAACTTTCGGCCCGACTATCTCAAGCTGCCGGACTACCAGCGCGAATTCAATATCCCTCAGGCGCTGCTCCTCACTGCTACCGCCACGCCGCAGGTCATTGACGACATGCAGGCCAAGTTCGCCATCGAGCCGCAGGATGTGGTCATCACAGGGTTCTATCGCTCCAACCTGAATCTGTGGGTCGAACCCGTGACCGGGTGGGACAAACGGCGCCGACTGGTGGAGTGGCTGGGCGCCAAGCCCGATCAGCCGACTATCGTCTACGTCACGCTGCAGAAAACCGCCGAGTACACCGCTGCGCACCTGGCGCAGAACGGCATTGCGGCCAGTGCTTATCACGCAGGGTTGCCCCACGATCAGCGCGAGTCTATCCAGCGGCAGTTCATGGACGGCCAGCTCAATTGCATCGTGGCAACCATTGCGTTCGGCATGGGCATCGACAAGAGCGATATCCGCAACGTGGTGCATTTCGATCTGCCCAAATCCATTGAGAACTACAGCCAGGAAATCGGCCGCGCCGGGCGTGACGGCGCCCCGTCTGATTGCCTTGTGTTAGCCAATCGCGACAGCCTCAATGTGCTGGAAAACTTCGTTTACGGCGATACGCCGGAGTTGTTCGGCATTCGTTATGTCCTTGAAGATTTACTGGATGCCGGTCCGCAAGGGCAGTGGGAATTTCTGCTTGGACCATTGGCGGAGCAGGCCAATATTCGCCAACTGCCGCTGAAAACCTTGTTGGTGCAACTGGAGTTGCGCGGCATTATCGCGCCGCGCTATGCCTATTTCGCGGAATACCGCTTCAAGTTCCTGATCGAGCCGGAGGCGCTGGTGCAGCGTTTCGAAGGGGAGCGTCGGCAGTTTGTCGAGGCTTTGGTTGCGACGTCCACACGGGCGCGAACCTGGGCGACGGTGGATTTCGATGCGATGTATCAGCAGTATCAGGCCGAGCGTGGACGGGTGGTAACAGCGCTGGACTATTTTCAGGAGAAAGGCTGGATCGAGCTGGAAAGCAAGCAGATGACTGAGGTCTACAGCCTGCTGGTTACCGATTTTGATGCTGAGGCGCTTAGTGTCGAGCTGCATGAGTACTTCAGCGAGCATGAAACCTCGGAAGTCAAGCGGATCCACGCGATGCTTGAACTGTTCGCCAGTGAGCAATGCTTAAGCAGTCGGCTGGCGGATTACTTCGGTGATCACAAGGCGCCACGCCGCTGCGGGCACTGCTCAGTCTGTACCGGGCATGTCACGCGGTTGCCGGAGCCTCCTGCGTTGGCACCGCTGGAAGCGCAGAGCTTCGAACAGCTGTGCGGGGCGTTCATCCTCAAGCATCAGGAGTACAGAGACCATCTTCCCAGTGCCGATTGCGTGACTCGATTCCTGTGTGGCATCAGCGTGCCGTTGTTCACCAAACTCAAGGCGCGAGGGATACCAGGCTTTGGTCAGCTGGAGGATTATCCGTATGCGGCGGTGAGGGATTGGGTGCGGGTTAATCTTAAAGAGCGCACGACTGATTGAATTGGAATGCAATTCCTTTGTGGGAGCGAGGCTTGCCCGCGATAAGGTCAACCTAATTTAGAGACATGGACCGAGTTATCGTTTATCGCGGGCTGAGCTCCTATCAAACATCACTCCAATAATGGATTTGAAACGCGGACCTTGTAGGAGCTAACTTGTTGGCGAAGCGGAATTTCTGACGATGCGGGTCCGACGTCTCGCCAACAAGTTGGCTCCTACAGGGTTATCCGTTTGCTTAGCGACAGCGAGGTGTCAGGGATACCGGGACCACTCCCACAAAAAACTCGACCCTTTCGGAAAATGCCTATGACCAACACAACCCCGCAACGCGCCGACTACCGTCACTTCCAGCCCATCACCACGCGTTGGCACGACAACGATATCTACGGCCATGTGAACAACGTGACCTACTACAGCTTTTTCGACAGTGCTGTGAACACCTACCTGATCGAGCGCGGTGGGCTGGATATTCATGACGGTTCGGTGGTGGGCTTTGTGGTCAGTTCGTCGTGCGATTACTTTGCTTCGATTGCCTATCCCGAGCTGATTGAGGTCGGCTTGCGGGTTGCGAAGCTGGGCAATAGCTCCGTGCAGTACGAGTTGGCGGTGTTCAAGGCTGGGGAAGATGAGGCTTGTGCGGCGGGGCGCTTTGTTCACGTGTTTGTAGATCGGGGGTCCAATCTGCCGGTATCCATACCTGAGACGCTGCGCGAGGCGTTGCAGGCTTTAGTGGTCTGAAAACAACACTGGCCGCTTCATGGGCGGCCAGTGTGTTTGTCAGGTCAAACACGTCACTTAACGATGACGGTAGTGGTGTTTGTTTTTACGGTGGCCATGAGCGTGTCCACGTGGACCACGGTCACCACGATAGCGACGGTTATCACGATCATCGGCGCGGCTTTCGTTGCCCATGTAGTTACCCAATGCACCACCAGCACCGCCACCTGCGGCTGCGCCGACCAGGCTGCCAGTGCTGCCGCCCACGCTACGACCGATCACGTTACCGCCCGCAGCGCCCAGACCGCCGCCAATGGCTGCTTCTGTACGGCTGCGACGGTCGGCACCCACGGCCGCGCCACCTGCGCCACCCAGGCCTGCGCCAATCGCTGCACCTGTGTTGCCGCCCAGTTGTTGGCCGACAACGGAACCGAGTACCCCACCCAATGCACCGCCCACACCCGACTCAACCGTACCGCCTGCTGAGGCGAGACCACTGGCCAGAGTGAGTGACAACAACAGAATCGAGGAATACTTCATGCAATGAACCTCAAAGGGATGACGGCGCCGATGCTGAGGTTCTGCCGAGATTGTGGCAACGCAAATCCGACGAGTAACACGACTGCCACACAAATACCTAAGTTACTGTTTTTGCTCAGGAACTTAAGTGGTTTTTGGCAGTCTGAGCTTACTTGATCAAGGCCCGTTTCTCGCGAAACGGGCCTTTTTTGTGCGTATGAAAAGGCTTCTGTAGGAGCTGCCGCAGGCTGCGATTGCATCATCACTGACACAACGGGATTCGCAGCCTGCGGCAGCTCCTACAGAGGTAGTGTGTTTCTCTGGGATCAGGCTAAACCCTGATCAAACGATCCGTGCCGACTCAGCCGCACGCTCCAGCTTGATCGCCACGAACTTCGAGGTTGGCGTGCTGCTGCCATCCCCAACGCTTTCCAGTGGTACCAACGGGTTGACCTCTGGGTAGTACGCGGCAGCTTGACCTGCGGGAATGTCGAAAGCCAGCAAGGTGAAGTTCTTCACACGGCGCTCGCGACCATCACCCCAGATCGAAATCAGATCAACCTTCTGCCCTGGCTGGTAGCCAAGGCGAATGATGTCGGCTTCGTTGACGAACACAACATCACGCTGACCCTTCACGCCGCGATAACGGTCGTCCAGGCCATAAATAGTGGTGTTGTACTGATCGTGGGAGCGCATGGACTGCATGATCAGGTCAGGCTCCTGACCTGTGGAGCGCACGCTGGCGTGTACCAGATCAAGCGGAAGCATGTTGGGCTTGAAGTTGGCGCGCTCGGTTGCGGTGTTCCAGCGACGAGCACCTGCGGCGTTGCCCAGGTAGAAGCCACCTGGATGCTCCAGGCGCTGATTGAAGTCTTTGAAGCCTGGAATAGTGTCGGCAATCAGCTCGCGGATGCGGTTGTAATCTTCCACCAGCCACAGCCAGTCCACCGGCTGCTTGCCCAGTGTCGCGTTGGCAATGCCCGCAAGGATTGCAGGTTCCGAACGCATTTGACGGGACGACGGTTGCAGCTGGCCGTTGGAGGCGTGAACCATGCTGAACGAGTCTTCAACGGTAACGGCTTGCGGACCGTTGGCCTGTATGTCGATGTCGGTACGGCCAAAGCACGGCAGGATCAACGCTTCTTTACCGTGGCTCAAGTGGCTGCGGTTGAGTTTGGTACTGATCTGTACGGTCAGGTCGCAGTTGCTGAGAGCAGCAACGGTGCGGGCGCTGTCCGGCGTCGCCTGGGCGAAGTTGCCGCCCAGTGCGATGAAGACTTTGGCGCGGCCTTCGGCCATGGCGTGGATCGCTTCAACCACGTTGTGGCCGTTTTCACGCGGGACTTTGAACTGGAAACGACGCTCCAGCGCATCAAGGAAAAACGCCGGTGGACGCTCGTTGATGCCCATGGTGCGGTCGCCCTGCACGTTACTGTGACCGCGCACCGGGCACAGACCAGCGCCTGGGCGGCCAATGTTGCCGCGCAGCAGCATCAGGTTGGCGATTTCCTGAATGGTCGCCACCGAGTGGCGGTGCTGGGTGATGCCCATCGCCCAGCACATGATGACGTTCTTGCCCTTGAGGTACATGCGCGCGGACTTTTCGATATCCGCCAGCGTCAGGCCAGACTGCTCGACGATCTTGTCCCATGGGGTGTCGTCGATAGTCGCCAGGTAGTCGAGCACGCCATGGGTGTGTTCGTTGAGGAAGGCGTGGTCGAACACTGACGGCTCATTGGCCGCCTGCGCATCGCGTTCCCATTGCAGCAGGAACTTGGCCATGCCGCGCAACAGCGCCATGTCACCACCCAGTGCCGGACGGAAATAGGCGGTGTTGGTTGGACGATCACCGTTGGTGAGCATTTCGATCGGGTGTTGCGGATGCTGGAAGCGCTCCAGGCCACGCTCTTTGAGCGGGTTGACGCACACCACCTGAGCACCGCGTTGAACGGCTTCACGCAGAGGTTCAAGCATGCGTGGGTGGTTGGTGCCAGGGTTCTGGCCCCAGACGAAAATCGCATCGGCATGTTCAAAGTCGTCGAAGGTCACCGTGCCTTTGCCGACGCCAACGCTTTGCGACAATGCAACGCCGCTGGCTTCGTGGCACATGTTCGAGCAGTCAGGGAAGTTGTTGGTACCGTAGGCACGAACGAACAGCTGATACAGGTAAGCGGCTTCGTTGCTGGCCCGGCCCGAGGTGTAGAACTCGGCCATGTTTGGGTTCGGCAAGGCTTTGAGGTGCTTGGCGATCAGGGCAAAAGAGTCGTCCCAGCTGATCGGCTTGTAGCGATCGGTTTCGGCGTCATAAACCATAGGCTCGGTCAGGCGGCCCTGATATTCGAGCCAGTAGTCGCTTTGCTCGCGCAAGGCGCTGACGCTGTAGCGGGCAAAGAAGGACGGGTCGACACGACGTTTGGTCGCTTCCCAGTTCACCGCTTTAGCGCCGTTTTCGCAGAACTTGACCATGCCGCTTTCTGGCGAATCACCCCACGCGCAACCTGGGCAGTCAAAGCCGCCGTTCTGGTTGGTCTTGAGCATCATGCGCAGGTTTTTCAGTGCGTTGTCGCTGGTCAGCCATGCATGAGTCACACTGATCAGTGCGCCCCAGCCACCGGCGGCACCTTTGTAGGGCTTGTAGCGCGGGACTGGTTTTTGGTCGGCTTCTTTATGCAGGCTCATGCTTGATTCTCCATCACGGGACTATAAACCCGCGGCGCACTGTGTTGCGGCAGGTGAATTAGGTTCAGGTTATGACGACGTGCCCACTGCAAGGCCAGGCCGGTAGGCGAGGACAAGCTGACCAGCGTCTGGATACCGGCGCGCAGCACTTTCTGGATCAACTCCAGGCTGCAACGGCTGGTGACGATGGCGAGGCCGCCGATTATTGGAATTTGCTGGCGCACCAAAGCGCCAATCAACTTATCGAGGGCGTTGTGTCGACCGATATCTTCCCGGCCCAGCAGCAATTGCCCTTGGTTATTCATGAAAACGGCGGCGTGTACCGCACCGCAATGGCGACCCAGCGGCTGGAACTCACCAATACGCTGACGCAAGCCTTCAAGCCATTCGATAGGCGGTAGAGGCGCACCCGGCAACACATTCAGTTCTGGCAGCGCCTGTTCAACAGCTTCCACTCCGCACAGGCCACAGCCGCTGGTCCCCGCCATTTGCCGACGCTGCTGTTTGAGGTCCCAAAAGGCACGGCTGGCGATTTCTACTTCGGCCTGCTGCGCAGAACCGCAGCCGCTGAGCTTGATGTCGTAGATTTCATCGGGCGAAGCGATGATGCCGCTGCCCAGGCTGAAGCCCACCACAAAGTCTTCAAGGTCGGTCGGGGTGACCAGCATGACTGCCTGGCTGATGCCGTTGAAGGCGATGGCGAGTGCTACTTCTTCAGCGAGATCGGCAGGCGCCGACACATCGCGGTCGAGGTTCGAGTAGCTGTATGACTGGCTTGCGGCGGGCGCGGGCGATAGTTCTGCGGGCGCCGTACTGACCGTTCGCTTGGCGTGCATGGGAACGTACCGGCAGAGTGATATCGCACAAGACTAGGCGTCTTGTCGGGTATCGTCTAATCGCTAGTTCCAATGCACTGATAGATGACGTCGATCAATGTTTTTCCATGAGTTTCTGGTAGAGCGCAAAACACGCTTCAGCCAGTACCGAGCGAGGTGCGCTGCGCCGCATGATCATGCCCAGACGGGCCATGGTGCGGGCGTCGTCGATGGGTTGTAGACGCAAGTCTTCAGTCAGGTTAACCAGCTCACCTTCCAGCGGCATGATCGCGCAGCAGAAACCGCCATGCACGGCCTGAAGCAACTGATGAACGGCATCAGTCTGCAGCATCGGAATGAACTGCAGGCCACGACTGTGAAAGTTGTGATCGATGGATTGGCGGAAGTGCATGCCGCTGGTCAACAAGCCCAGTGGCAGCTCAATCAGATCCGCCCAGGTCAACGGCTGCTCGCCAAAACTGAAGTGGCGATGATCGTAAAGCAGGCCCATGCGGGTTTCGGCAAGGGTCAGGGAGTCGAAACGTTCGCCGTCCAGGTGTTCCATGTAGGAAACGCCCAGATCAATGCGATTGCTCGCTAATTGTTCCAGGATCTGTTCGGAGCTGAGTGCTGACAGTTCGAAGCGCAGATTGGGATGGCTTTCATGCAGCAACCGTAATAACGGCAGGGGGTCGAAGCTCGACAATGGCACCACGCCCATCCGCAGCGTGCCGACCAGGTGGCCGCGACACGCAGCCGCTTCGGCCTGCAAGCCGTCATAAGCCGCCAATACTGTACGTGCCCACGCCAGCACGCGTTCGCCCGGGGCGGTAAAACCCTCGAAGCGCTGCCCGCGAACCACCAGTGGCAGCTCAAGCTCTTCTTCCAGATTGCGCAGGCGCATCGACAGGGTCGGCTGGGTAATATTGCAACGTGCGGCAGCCTGGCCAAAGTGCCTCGTCTCATCGAGGGCGATCAGGAATTTGAGTTGTTTGATGTCCATATTCGCTCCATTGGTACTGCAAGCGAGTGATTCTAGCCTGTTGATGTGTCGGATGGGCGGTCGGCTGCCGGTCGGACGGCCGTTCCTGAGTGTCTGTTACGACTAACCTTGTCTGTTGGGCACGACAATAACAATCAAGGAGAACGGCACATGAGCTTGTTCAGTTTTCTAAAAGAGGCCGGGGAAAAGATCCTCGACGCAATTACGCCTGGTGATGCGAATGCCTCGGGTGAGGCGCTGAAGAAACACATTTCAGCAGTCGGGTTAGGCAACCCTAATGTTCAGGCCACCGTGGATGGCGGCAAGGTGACGGTCACCGGTGAGGTTGCCAGTCAGGAAGAGAAGGAAAAAATCCTGCTGACGCTGGGCAATATCGAAGGTGTGGAAACGGTAGACGACCAGATGACTATTGCAGCCGGTGCGGCGCCTGTGACTGCCGCGAAGTTCGTGACTGTGGAGAGGGGCGATACATTAAGTGCCATTTCCCTGCGGGTTTACAAAGACCCGAACAAATACCAGAAAATCTTCGAGGCCAACAAACCGATGCTCAAGGATGTGGACAAGATTTATCCGGGGCAGGTGTTGAGGATTCCCGAGTAGTGCGCCTCGATCCCTGTAGGAGCCAACTTGTTGGCGAGGCGGCCGAACCGACGACATATATGCATCGGTCATTACAGCGTTTCGCCAACAAGTTTGCTCCTACAGGGGTCGCGTTTGGATGGGTTCTACAACCCCTCAATCAACTCCCGATAATCCTTCACCGCCGCAAACTCTTCGGTGTCTTTCGGCCCTTTCTGGCTGTTCGGTTCGCTGACCGCCAGCAAATGACCGATGCCGAAACTACGGGCGCTTCGCAGGATCGGCAGGGTATCGTCGATAAACAGGCTGCGCGCCGGATCGAAGGCAATGTCAGCTTGAAGCGCGTCCCAGAAGTGCGGACTTTCCTTGGGGAAACCGTAGTCGTGGGAACTGATCAGGCGTTCAAAGTACGGCGCCAGCTCAATCCGCTCCATTTTCAATGACAGCGAATCCCGGTGCGCATTGGTGATCATGATCACGCGCTTGCCGGCCTGCTTGATAGCGGCGAGAAATGTTTCGGCGTCTGGACGCAAGGCAATCAGGTCGGCGGTTTCCACCTTGAGGTCGCGTACTGACAACTTTAGCTCGGCGCTCCAGTAGTCCAGGCAATACCAGTTGAGCGTGCCCGCATTCTTTTCGAACAGCGGCTTCATCTCCAGCAACGCCATCGCCAGACTGACTCCGTGCAGTTCGGCATAGCGCTGCGGCAAATGTTGCAACCAGAAGTGCTCGTCGTAATAAAGATCGAGCAGGGTGCCGTCCATATCGAGCAGAACGGTATCGATGTCGCGCCAGGGCATTAAAGGCATTCGGGTCTCGCAAGGTATTGATGGGTGAAGTCAGCATATCCGAGACAGACAATCGGAAAAGCCACGGTATAGTAACCCGTCCACGCAAAGGAGCCTGACATGCGCCAGAAACCCACCGTACTTGCCCGCGAAATCGTCGCCAGTAGCCGTTTGTTCCGTGTTGAGGAGCTGCAATTGCGCTTCGCCAACGGCGTTGAGCGCACCTATGAGCGATTGGTCGGGCGCGGTAATGGTTACGGCGCCGTCATGATTGTGGCAATGCTGGACGCTGATCATGCGGTGCTGATTGAAGAATATTGCGGTGGCACCGATGAATATGAGCTGTCCCTGCCCAAGGGGCTGATTGAGCCAGGCGAAGACGTGCTGGCCGCCGCTAACCGTGAACTCAAGGAAGAAGCAGGCTATGGCGCACGACAACTGGAACACCTGACCGAGCTTTCTCTGTCACCTGGCTACATGAGCCAGAAAATTCAGATAGTGCTGGCTTCCGATCTCTATGAGGAGCGTCTGGAGGGCGACGAGCCTGAGCCAATGCGCGTGGATAAAGTGAATTTGCGCGAGCTGTCGAGTTTGATCGAACATCCCCAGTTCAGTGAGGGCCGAGCGTTGGCCGCGCTGTATCTGGCGCGTGATTTATTGACCCAGCGTGGACTGTTTTTGCCATGACCGATGTTTTCAACGACTTGCCACACCCGCTTCTGGAACCTGTTATCAAGCTTGTCCGCCTCGCCGGGGAAGTAATCCTGCCGCACTGGCGCGCCAATGTGACCGTGACCTCCAAGGCTGATGACTCACCTGTCACGGCGGCGGATCTTGCCGCCCATCAGCTACTCGCCGAAGGCTTGCTGGCGCTGGCGCCGGATATTCATGTGCTGTCCGAAGAAGATGCCGATATCCCGCTGAGCGAACGCGCGAAGTGGGAGCGTTGGTGGCTGGTCGATCCGCTGGACGGCACCAAGGAGTTTATCTCCGGCAGTGAAGAGTTCACCGTAAACGTCGCCCTCATAGAGAATGGTCGTGTCGTGTTTGGTGTGGTTTCGATGCCAACCAATAATCGCTGCTACTTTGGAGGGGCCGGATTAGGCGCGTGGCGCAGCGATGACGATGACCACGTGACGCCGATCACCGTGCGTCAGGAACCGGGCGCCGGCCATGACTTCACCGTAGTTGCCAGTCGCCGTCATACCAGCCCTGAGCAAGAGCGTCTGCTGGCCGGTTTGTCTGCTGCGGTCGGACATTTGCACCTGACTAACATAGGCAGTTCGCTGAAGTTCTGTTTGTTGGCTGAAGGGGCTGCCGATTGCTATCCCCGGCTGGCACCGACGTCGCAGTGGGACACCGCTGCCGCGCAAGGTGTGCTGGAAGGTGCGGGCGGAGAAGTACTCGAACTGTCTGGCGAGCCTTTCAGCTACCCGCCCCGTGAATCCCTGTTGAACCCATTCTTTTTGGCGCTGCCTGCCGGGGCGCATTGGCGAGAGAGTTTGCTGGAGTTGGCTCGCAGCTAAGGCTCGTGCTTATGCGCTTAGCTACGGTTGGAGTGCGGCGTCCTGTGGGAGATTCTATGTTTGCCCACAAGCACTACGGCCAATCACCACACCGTAGTACCGGCTAAATCCAGTCCTACGGGATTGCGTAGATCCTGTGGGAGTCGCCCCGGTGTCCCTGACACCACGCTGTCGCGCAGCAAACACGGACCCTGTAGGAGTGAGCTTGCTCGCGATTCGGTCTGTCAGTCGATGAATATATTGCCTGTGCTGACGCGATCGCGGGCAAGCGCGCTCCTACAGATGAAAAAAGTACTCCAAATCAAATAGTTGTAGTTTGTTTGATAGGAGCGAGGCTTGCCCGCGATAGGGACACCGCAGATATCAGCACATCGAGTGCAGCCTCATCGCGGGCAAGCCTCGCTCCCACAGACCGCGTTGCATCTCACTCACCGATGCAACACAAACTGCCCGATAAAACGTACCGCCTCCTGATCACTTCCCTGCGCACAAATCCGCGTTGGTAACGTCAACCGCGCCCGGCCGCGGCGTTGATAAGTGGTGACAAACTTTTCCCAGACGGCTTCATCCGGCGCGTCGCAAATCGCCACGGCGTCTTCGCGAACCGGCGAGGGATAGCTGATCTGGCCGTCCTGAATCACGATGTGACCACCTTCGATACCGGCCTCTTTAAGGCGCAGGTGCAACCATCCCCAGCCCGCCAGCACGGCCCCGCAGTAAAGACTTCCGCCAAATAAAGTGCTTTTGTGATTGATGTTGGGGGCGAGCGGTAAATGCAGCCGCAGTTGGTGATCCTGCCAACTCAAGACTTTTACGCCCATCGCCAGGGTGAGCGGGATGTCGTGATGCAACACCTGCTCCAGTGCAGCGGCCTCTTGTGACATCTCGTTACCCTCGGGCTTCATTCCTGCTCATCCGCGCCGCCGCCGAAGCTCAGTCCGTGTTTGCGCAGTTTGTCGTGCAGGGTTTTACGCGGCAGGCCGAGTGCCTCCGCGAGGCTGCGCACGGAGCTGTGCGGCCGGGTCAGCTCGGCCGCGATCAAGGCACGTTCGAAGCTTTCGACCTGCTCGCTGAGGCCCCCCGTGATCGTCGGCACCACCGGCACTTCGTTACCTTCCAGAGCAAGCTCCAGGCCCAGAGCAAAACGCTCCGCGGCGTTTTGCAGCTCACGGACATTGCCCGGCCAGGTGTGGCGCAGCAAGAGGGCGCGTTGCGCGGGCTGCAGTTCATGTTTGGGGAGTCCGTGGCGCATGCTTGCCGCATCTGCATAGTGCTGGAACAGCATCAGCGCATCTTCGCCGCGCTCACGTAACGGCGGTATGCGCAGCGGTGCAACATTGAGTCGGTAATACAAGTCGGCACGGAAGCGACCTTGATCCGCCGCCTGACGCAAATCCTCTTTGGTGGCCGCTATTACCCGAATATCCAGCGGGATTTGCTGATTGCCGCCCAGTCGCTCGACCATTCGCTCTTGCAACAGGCGCAGCAGTTTGACCTGCACGTCCATGCTCATGCTTTCGATTTCATCGAGGAACAGCGTGCCGCCATTGGCGAATTCGAACTTGCCGATGCGGCGTTTCTGCGCGCCGGTAAAGGCACCAGGCTCATGCCCGAACAGCTCGCTTTCGACCACGGATTCTGCAAGCGCCCCCGCGTTGATCGCGACAAATGGCCCGGTGCGGCGATTGGACAGATCATGCAGCGCCCGCGCCACGACCTCCTTGCCCGCGCCGGTTTCCCCTAGGATCAGCACGTCGGCTTTGGTTGCGGCCAAGGCACCGATCTGCTGACGCAGGCGCAGCATGGGCGCCGACTGACCGACCAGCCGTGCGCTTAATTGCTGCCGGTCGCTCAACGCCAGGCGCAGGCTTCGGTTATCCAGCACCAGACGTCGCAGTGCCAATGCCCGGCGCACGCTGTCGAGCAGCGCATCGCTGGCAAACGGTTTTTCCAGAAAGTCGTAAGCACCGGCGCGCATCGCCTGCACGGCCAGTGGTACATCGCCGTGGCCTGTAATCAGCAGGACTGGTAATTCCGGGTCTCTGCCATGCAGATCGCTCAACAATTCGAGGCCATCCATGCCCGGCATGCGAATGTCGCTGACCACTACGCCCGGCCAGTCGCGTTCGATGCGAGCCGCAAGGCCGTTGGCTTCCGGCAGCGTCAGGACTTTCAGTCCGGCCAGATCCAGCGTCTGGCTCAAGGCCTGGCGCAAGTGCGGGTCGTCGTCGATCAGCACTACCTGAATCTTGCTGTCGATGGCGGTCATGCAGATAAGTCCTCTGGCGGTTGAAGGTTGACTCCGGATGCGCCGTCTCTCAGACGCAGCGTCAGCAGTGCGCCTCCGGTCGGGTGATTATCGAACAGCAGTTCACCGCCCAGCGCGCGCATCAGGGTATCGCAGATCGCCAAACCGAGCCCAAGCCCCTGAGTCCGGGTCTTGGTGGTAAAGAATGGCTCTCGGGCGCGAGCCAGGGCTTCCTGCGTAAAACCGGGGCCGTTGTCCCGAATGAACAGATTGACGCCATCCGGCGTCTGTTCAGCACTGATCCATATTTTGCGCGGCGGCCCTTTTTCAGTCAGCGCGTCCAACGCATTGGCCAGCAGGTTGCCGAGTACCTGACGCAGCCTCGTTTCGCCGGCCTGGACCCACAGCGTGGCGTCGGGCAGGTCGCGAATCAGTTCGACTTCCATGGCGCGACGCCGCTTCGCCAGCAGCGATAGCGTATCGTCCAGCGCAGGTTGCAAGGCGACGCTTTCCGGCGCGTGGCGGTCGCGACGGGCGAAGGCGCGCAAGTGCGCGATGATCGACGCCATGCGGCCCGTCAGTTCACCGATCTGCTTGAGATTGCCCCGCGCGTCATCAGTACGTGAATGATCCAGCAGAACCTCTGCGTTCTCCGCGTAACTGCGGATCGCTGCCAAAGGCTGGTTGAGTTCGTGGCTGATGCTGGCGGACATGGTGCCCAATGCAGACAGTTTTCCGGCCTGTACTAATTCATCCTGGGCGCGAACCAGCTCCTGTTGCGCCTGCTCGCGCTCAAGGACTTCCTGTCTGAGACGGCTGTTCAAGCCTTCCAGGTCGCTGGTGCGCTCTACCACCCTGACTTCCAGCTCGCGCCGGGCCTTGGCTTCGAAAGCAATACGATCCAGATAATGCCGACGCCGCTGGATCAGGATGCCAAGCAGCAGCATGACCACCAACAACGCTGCGCCGCCGACGGCAACGACCGTGCGTACCGGGCGATCGATCAACGCACGAGGGGCCAAAATGTTCACGCTCCAGCCGGTCTCTTCGATCTCCTGGCTTTGAGTCAGCCAGGCGTTGTCATCGAGCAGCAGCGGACGTGGATCGCGGGTCGGGTAGGGCTGGATCGCCACGATGGCTTGTTTTTCTTCTTCGCTCAGGGCACGGGTCGAGCGGAAGCGCCATTCAGGCCTTGAGGTCAGAACGACGACCCCGTTGTGGTCGGTGAGCAGCAGTTGCTCAGGGGTTTTACCCCACAGGTTTTCGGTGTGGTCCAGATCAATCTTGACCACCAGTACACCAATCACTTTGCCGCTTTCGCGCACCGCGGAGGCGAAGAAGTAACCACGTTTTGCCGAGGTGGTGCCCAGACCGAAGAAGCGCCCCAGATTACCCGCCATAGCGTCGCTGAAATACGGGCGAAAAGCGAAGTTGCGGCCGACAAAACTGTCGCGCTTGTCCCAGTTGGACGCGGCAATTGTCGTACCGTCTGCATTCATCAGGTACATGACTTCAGCGCCAGTCTGGCGAACGATGGTTTGCAGCAAATGGTTGGCAGCCTCCTGCGGGGCGCTACCTTGCGGAGCTTTCAGTGCGGCGGGCAGGTCCGGCAACTGACTGAGAATCTGCGGCAGGGTTTCGTAACGGTGCAGCGTACCCAGCAGGTTGGCAACGTAGAGGTCCAGCGTCTGCCGGTTCTGGCTGACCAGTTCGTTACGGTAATAACGCTCCGCCAGATGCTCCAGCGGCCATAGCAGCGGCGCGAGGCAGAGAGCCAACAGCGCGAGGCTTCGCCAGCGTGGGCGGGGTGGGAGTGTGGAGTTTTTGGTCATTGTTGAACTGCGCTAAGGGTCGGCTTTCTGTAGAAGATGTCGCGGTATCACGAAGCAAACATTGACCCTGTAGGAGCGCACGAGCACCGCGAGGCCGCGATGGCGGTGTATCAGACAAACCGCCATCGCGGCCTCGCGGTGCTCGTGCGCTCCTACAGTTCCGGTAAGGCCCCGAATAATGCAGAACTACTACTGCTCAGCCAGGCACTCCAGTAACGCGCTGTGCCAGTCCGGCTGTTGCACGCCCCATTCGCGTTCGAGAAGGCTGCAGTCGAGCCGTGAGTTGAGCGGGCGAGCGGCGGGTGTCGGGTAGGCGCTGGACGGAATCGCTTCCAGTGCTGCGCACTTTTTGCCTTGCACGCTTAACTGCTCGGCAATGGCCTGAGTAAAACCAAACCATGACGTTTCGCCGCTGGCGGTCAGGTGATACGTGCCCCAGGCGCCTGGTTTCCCGTCACGCCAGTGTTCGATCAGCTGGCGCGTACTCTGCGCGATGGTTCCGGCCCACGTGGGCGCACCTACTTGATCGGCCACGACGTTCAGCGAATCACGCTCCTGTAGCAGACGCTGCATGGTCAGCAGGAAATTACGGCCCGTGTTGGAATAAACCCAACTGGTGCGCAATATCAGATACTGCCCGCCGACGTATTCGATAGCCTGTTCGCCTGCCCACTTGCTGGCGCCATAAACACCCAAAGGTGCGGGCTTGTCCTGCTCGATCCACGGCGTGGTTTTGCTACCGTCGAACACGTAGTCCGTCGAGTAGTGAATCAGCGGGATGCCCAGTTCTTTTGCCTGATCGGCAAGCATGCCAACGGCAATCGCGTTAACGGCAAGCGCTGTTTTCTGGTCAGTTTCAGCCTGATCCACTGCGGTATAGGCTGCGGCGTTGATGATCAGGTCTGGCTTTAAATCCTGGATCTGGTCGAAGTCAGCCATCTGATCGCTCAGGTCCAGTTTGTCGCGGCCGAGGACGATCAGTTCGCCCAGCCCCGCCAGGGTCTTCTGCAGCGCTTGGGACACCTGGCCGCTCTGGCCGATAATGACGATTCTCAGTGGCTTGCTCATGGAAACAGGTCAGCCTCTTTTAATGCTCTGCCGTTTTGATCTTTGGCCGACAGTTGCGGCCTGCCGTCCAACTGCCAGTCGATAGCCAGATCGGGGTCATCCCAGCGGATGCAGCGCTCTGCGGCCGGCGTGTAGTAGTCAGTCGTTTTGTAGAGGAATTCTGCGTAATCGCTGAGCACTACAAAACCATGGGCAAAGCCTGCCGGGATCCATAGTTGGCGAGCGTTTTCGGCAGATAGTCTGACGCCGACCCAGCGGCCGAATGTAGGCGAGCTTTTGCGAATGTCCACGGCAATGTCCAGAACCTCACCGGCCGTCACGCGTACCAGTTTGCCCTGAGCATTTTCGATCTGGTAATGCAGGCCGCGGAGTACGCCTTTGGCCGAGCGGGAGTGATTGTCCTGCACGAAGCTCAGGTCACGCAGCCCGGTGGCGTCAGCGAATGCTTTGGCATTGAAGCTTTCGTAGAAAAAGCCTCGTTCGTCACCAAATACGCGTGGCTCAAGAATGAGTACTTCGGGGATCTCACTGGCAATTACATTCAACGGCTTTCCCCTGCAAGTTTGAACAGATACTGACCGTAGCCGGTTTTGCCAAAATACTGAGCGCGTTCCAGCAGATGTTCACGATCGATCCATCCGTTCTGATAGGCGATCTCTTCAAGGCAAGCGACTTTCAGGCCCTGGCGGTGCTCAATGGTCTGCACGTATTGCGAGGCTTCCAGCAGGCTGTCATGCGTACCGGTATCCAGCCACGCGAAACCACGGCCGAAACGCTCAACGTGCAGGTCGCCGCGCTGCAAGTAGGCATTGTTGATGTCGGTGATTTCCAGCTCTCCACGGGGCGAAGGCTTGACGTCCTTGGCAATGCGGATGACTTCGTTGTCGTAAAAATACAAACCTGTCACTGCATAGCTGGACTTGGGTGCCTTCGGCTTCTCTTCGATGGACAGCGCCCGGCCGTTCTCATCGAAATCGATAACCCCGAAGCGTTCCGGATCCTTGACCCAATAGCCAAAGACAGTGGCACCGTTTTTCTGATCCCTGGCAGTCTTGAGCTGTTCGCCGAAGTGCTGCCCGTGGAAGATGTTATCGCCCAGAATCAGGCACACCGAATCATCGCCAATGAACTCCTCGCCGATCAGGAACGCCTGCGCCAGACCATCCGGGCTGGGTTGTTCGGCGTACTGTATGCGTACGCCAAACTGGCTGCCGTCACCGAGCAGGCTGCGGTACTGAGGCAAGTCCAGAGGTGTCGAGATGATCAGGATGTCCTGAATGCCGGCCAGCATCAGTACCGAGATCGGGTAGTAGATCATCGGTTTGTCGTAAATGGGCAGCAGTTGCTTGGAAACACCGAGAGTAATGGGGTGCAAGCGCGTGCCCGAGCCTCCTGCCAGGACGATTCCTTTGGTCATGCGATCAGATCCTTTGAATCGGTAAAGCCCAGTCGCTGGCCTTGATAGCTGCCGTCCTGTACGCGGCGGCACCAGTCCAGGTTGTTCAGGTACCACTGCACGGTTTTGCGCAAACCGGATTCAAATGTTTCCTCTGGGGTCCAGCCCAGCTCGCGTTCAATCTTGCTGGCATCGATGGCGTAGCGCTGGTCGTGACCCGGACGATCCGCCACGTAGGTGATCAGGTCCGCATAGTGGGCGATGCCCTCAGGGCGCGAAGGTGCCAGCTCTTCCAGCAGCGCACAGATGCCTTTGACCACGTCGATATTCGTCTGCTCGTTATGGCCGCCGATGTTGTATGTCTCGCCAACAACACCCTCAGTGACCACTTTGTACAAAGCGCGGGCATGGTCTTCGACAAACAACCAGTCACGCACTTGCAGGCCGTTGCCATACACCGGCAATGGCTTGCCCGCCAGGGCGTTGAGAATAACCAGCGGGATCAGTTTCTCCGGGAAGTGAAACGGTCCGTAGTTGTTGGAGCAATTGGTCACGACTACCGGCAGTCCGTAAGTCCGCTGCCAGGCGCGAACCAGGTGATCGGATGCAGCCTTGCTGGCCGAATACGGCGAGCTTGGCGCATACGGCGTGGTTTCAGTGAACAGATCATCGACGCCATGCAGGTCGCCATACACTTCATCGGTGGAAATATGGTGAAAGCGGAACGCCTCGCGCTCGGCTTCCGGCAGCTTCAGCCAGTAACCGCGTACGGCTTCCAGCAGGCTGTAAGTGCCGACGATGTTGGTTTGAATAAACTCGGACGGACCGTCGATGGAACGGTCGACGTGGGACTCGGCCGCCAGATGCATGATGGCGTGCGGCTCGAATCGGGCGAGCACTTCGCTGACTTTGGCCTGATCGCAGATATCAGCCTGTACAAACTCATAGCGGGTATCAGTCGCAACGCTAGCCAGCGACTCGAGATTGCCCGCGTAGGTCAGTTTGTCGAAATTGAGTACTTCGTGATCGGTATTTTTTATCAGGTGGCGGATCAGCGCCGAGCCAATGAAGCCCGCGCCGCCAGTTACAAGTATTCGCATAAGTTTGCCTTGTGCCTTTCAGGTCTTTAACACGTATGGAGCATAGCTTGTGGGTGCGAAGCGATGCGTGCAAGCACCATCAATCAATAATCGCCCACGATTTAATGAAAACAACTGATCATATGTGCATTTAACGTCATTAAACCGTCGCCCGGTCTGACTGTCTTTAATGATTTTGTAGTCAGACTCCGTCACACCTATAGTTGCCGTGTTGTGAAATTCATTCGCTACCTATAACAAGACCGAGGTTCCTGAATGCCGCTCGCCACGTTGATTCGTCGTTCCAGTCTGCCTTGTCCTGAGGTCAGCGCCGAGCAGGCACTGCTTTTGCTGGAACACCATTACGGACTAAGCGGCACGCTGAAAGAACTCGGCAGCCAACAGGATCGCAACTTTCTGCTGGATACCGGTGAGCAGCGGTTTGTGCTGAAGATATGCCACGGGGATTATTCCGCGCTGGAGCTGGCCGCACAACATGCAGCATTGAGTCACCTGGCTGATAACGCTCGGGTCAGAGTTCCTGGAGTAAGACTGACTGATTCGGGCGAGCAACTGCTGTCGCTGGAGGTTGGCAGTCATGCTGTGCACGTCCGGCTGCTGGAGTTCATCGACGGTCAGGCCTTAAGCCATCTGAAGCATCTATCGCTTGATGTCGTGACGGGCCTTGGCGAGCTGTGCGCACACGTCGATCGCTCCCTTGCCAGCCTTGAACATCCGGGGCTGGAGCGAGTACTGCAGTGGGATCCGCGTCACGCTCAGGCCGTGATCAAGCATCTGTTGCCAGTCATTGATAACGAAGACGAGCGTGCCTGTCTTGCACAAGCAGCTGAACAGGTGCAGCGACGTTTGATCCCGTTGATCCCGAAGTTGCCTGTGCAGCCGGTGCACCTGGATATCACCGAATACAACGTGGTCTGGACGCGAAATGCTCACGCGCATTGGCAATTGCAGGGCCTGATCGATTTCGGCGATCTGGTCAGTACCTGGCGGGTGGCAGATTTATCGGTGACGTGTGCGGCGTTGCTGCATCACTCCGGCGGCGATCCGTTGTACATCTTGCCGGCCATTCGGGCCTATCACGCGATCAATCCGCTGCAACATGAAGAGCTTCAGGCGTTATGGCCGTTGATTGTCGCCCGCTCGGCAGTATTGGTGCTCAGCAGCGCGCAGCAGGCCGAAGTCGAGCCTGACAATGCTTACATCCAGGCGAATATCGACAGCGAATGGGCCATTTTTGATGTGGCGACGTCAGTGCCGCTGGCCTTGATGGAGGCTGCGATTCTTGCGGCCGTCAATGTTCGCGATCCATTGATTCCTACTGTGGATTATCGACCGCTGTTGCCGAGCCTGAGCGGGCGAGAGTTTCGGTTGGTGGACCTGGGTGTGCTCAGCGAACACTTTGCCGCAGGTAACTGGACGCAGAACGGCATCGACGAACTGTTACTCAAACAAGCGGCGCAGGCCACAGGGCAGTCGGCAAGCCGGTTTGGAGAATATCGGTTGTCGCGCACGGTGATTGACAGCGCCAAAGAGCCAGAAACGTTCGCCTTGCATGTCGAGCTGCACCTGACGACAGCCGCGGCGCTTCATGCGCCATTCAACGGTACGCTCAGGCTGACCGCCGACGCGGCTTTGTTATTGGTGGGCGATCAAATAAGCCTGAAAATCTGGGGCGCAGCGCTGGAATTGACGCCGGGGGCCAGCGTTCTGGCCGGTGAGGTGATCGGCCACGGTAACGGCTCACTGCTGCTGCAGCTGTGTTCTGCCCCGGACCTTGGTCCGCCACTGTTCACCACGCCTTCCTGGGCTGATGCATGGAAGGTGTTGTGTCCTTCACCGGCTGCGCTGTTGGGGTTTGATTGCGACGCACCTTCACTGCCGGATTCCGCAGAATTGCTGGCGCGTCGCGACGCCAGTTTTGCCCGCTCGCAAAAGCATTATTACCAGGCACCGCCGCAGATCGAACGAGGTTGGCGCAACCACCTGATCGACATGCAGGGTCGCTCCTACCTGGACATGCTCAACAACGTTGCCGTGCTGGGGCACGGTCATCCGCGCATGGCCATTGAGGCAGGGCGGCAGTGGTCGCTGCTCAACACCAACTCGCGGTTTCATTACGCGGCGATTGCCGAATTTTCCGAGCGTTTACTCAAGCTGGCGCCGGAAGGCATGGATCGTGTGTTTCTGGTCAACAGCGGCACCGAGGCCAACGATCTGGCAATCCGTCTTGCCTGGGCTTACAGCGGCGGGCGCGACATGCTCAGCGTGCTGGAGGCTTATCACGGCTGGTCAGTAGCGACCGATGCAATTTCGACGTCGATTGCCGACAACCCTCAGGCCCTCAGCACCCGTCCGGACTGGGTGCATCCCGTGACGGCGCCGAACACTTATCGGGGCGAGTTTCGGGGTGCAGACAGCGCGCCGCAGTACGTACGGAGTGTCGAGCATGTCCTGCAGCAACTGGCGGCGCAACAACGCCAGGTCGCGGGCTTTATCTGTGAGCCGGTGTATGGCAATGCGGGCGGGATTTCTCTACCGCCGGGTTACTTGCAGCAGGTTTATCAGAAGGTCAGGGAACAGGGCGGTGTGTGCATCGCTGACGAAGTGCAAGTTGGCTACGGCCGTCTGGGTCATTATTTCTGGGGCTTCGAAGAGCAGGGCGTGGTACCGGACATCATTACGATGGCCAAAGGCATGGGTAACGGTCATCCCTTGGGGGCCGTGATTACCCGTCGCGAAATTGCCGAAGCGCTGGAGGCTGAGGGGTATTTCTTCTCCTCGGCGGGCGGCAGTCCGGTCAGTTGCCGGATCGGTATGGCGGTGCTGGACGTCATGGAGGAAGAAAAGCTCTGGGATAACGCTGAGACAGTGGGCGGGCATTTCAAGGCCCGGCTGCAAGCCTTGATCGATATCCATCCACTGGTCGGTGCCGTTCATGGCATGGGCTTTTATCTGGGCGTTGAATTGGTGCGTGATCGCCAGAGCCTGGAGCCAGCGACCGAAGAAACAACTTACCTGTGCGACCGGCTGCGGGATCTGGGCATTTTCATGCAGCCAACCGGCGACTATCTGAACATCCTGAAAATCAAACCACCGATGTGCACAACCCGGCAGAGCGTGGATTTTTTTGTGGATAGTGTGTCGAAGGTGTTGGCTGAGCTGGAGTGATCGCTGACGCCCTCGCGGCGGAAGGCTCTCTTATAAGCAACATGCAAATTACTGGATTGAAATACATTTTCTGTAGGAGCTGCCGAAGGCTGCGAAGCATTTCTTCTGAGACACTGCGATCGCAGCCTTCGGCAGCTCCTACATATATAAATTGCAGATTTGTATCGATTTTTAAGACTGAAATATATTTTTATTTCCTGTTTTTAGCTTTTAAACCCGATTTTTATCGTCTATAAAGTCGCCAACTATCGATTTTCGATTCGACGCCTCACTGGAGTCCTGATCACCCATGACCACTCTCAACAGCACGCCACGCGCCGACGGTTTCCATATGCCCGCAGAATGGGCTCCTCAGACCCAGACCTGGATGGTCTGGCCTGAGCGTCCGGATAACTGGCGTCTGGGTGGCAAGCCGGTTCAGACTGCCCACGTTGCTGTTGCCAAGGCCATTGCGCGCTTCGAGCCAGTAACCGTTGCGGTTTCGGCTGCCCAGTACGACAACGCGCGTGCACGCCTGGATGTGCCGAATATCCGTGTCGTGGAAATCAGTAACGACGACGCCTGGGTGCGTGATACCGGCCCGACCTTCGTGATCAACAATCAGGGCGAAGTACGTGGCGTGGACTGGGACTTCAATGCCTGGGGCGGTTTCGACGGTGGTCTGTACGCTCCGTGGAATCTGGACTCGCAGCTGGCGAGCAAGGTGCTGGAAATCGAGAGATGCCCACGCTATGCGACCCCAGGCTTCGTTCTGGAGGGCGGTTCGGTTCATGTCGATGGCGAAGGCACGCTGATCACCACCGAAGAATGCCTGCTCAATCGCAATCGTAACCCGCACCTCTCTCGCGAAGAGATCGAAGCGATCCTCAGCGCCAATCTTGCCGTGGATAAGGTGATCTGGCTTCCCGACGGGCTGTTCAACGACGAAACCGACGGGCATGTCGATAACTTCTGCTGTTACGTACGACCGGGCGAAGTATTGCTGGCCTGGACCGATGATCCCAAAGACCCCAACTACCCACGTTGTCACGCGGCGTTGAGTATTTTGGAAAACACCCGGGATGCCAAGGGCAGGGCATTCATCGTTCACAAGATGCCAATCCCGGGGCCTTTGTTCGCCACCGAAGAAGAATGCGCAGGCGTCGATCAGGTGCATGGCAGCCAGGAACGCAACCCATCGGTGCGCCTGGCGGGTTCTTATGTGAACTTCTTGATTGTAAACGGCGGGATCATCGCCCCCAGCTTTGACGACCCGATGGACGGAAAAGCCCTGGAAATACTGCAACAGCTGTTTCCGGAGCACGAAGTGGTCATGGTTCCGGGGCGCGAATTACTGTTGGGTGGCGGCAATATTCACTGCCTGACCCAGCAACAGCCAGCGCCTCATCGGGGCTGATTTGTGAGGCGCGGTTACATTCGCGTTACATAGTTGGCTTCGTTCTTGCTGTGATCAAGCCCATCCAGGTGATGGGCTTTTTTGTGGGGTTACGTTTCTGACGTCTTGCCTTCTGGATGGGGCGACGGCCGGTTTTGAAACGTTCTCCACTTAGCCTTTCTGTCACAAAGGGTCAGTACATTGAGCCCCTCACGACTTAAGAGGTTGTCCTATGAACGCAGGTCTAGAGCATCGCGCTCGTAATTTGTCTGCTAGTAGCGAAGCGCGCCAGATGATGGCTGACTGGTTAAGGACGACCAGTATGCGCAAACCTCAACGCCCGGATGTGAGGCAGATGCTTCTGCAGCGCTACCCCGCGGGGCTCTTCAATGAAGCCGAACTTGAAGCGCTTTTGAGCGTACTCAAGGATGAAAGCCCCTCCAAAAGCGGTCCTACGAGACAGTTATAAGCATAGAAAGTTTCGCAAATTGACAGTTTTATGACCGGCGGATACGATTTGCGTCCTCCGCCTGTGGCCATTGCGCCATGTACGTGCATCAGTAGTCCACTGCGATGATTTCGTGCGGGCTTCACGAATATGACATTCGGAAGCCGCAGACACCCCTTGGGTTGTCGCCACAGTGCGCGATCAAATCAGCAGAAAAAGGACAACTGGAAATGCTTAACAAACGGATTAGTTTGCTTGCACTGGGTCTGATCAGTGCTGGCCAGGTCATGGCTGACAGCCAGGCAGACTCCAAAGGCTTCGTTGAAGACAGCCACCTGAATCTTGCACTGCGCAACGCTTACATCAATCGCGATTACAAAAAGCGTGAGCCAAACTCTGATCGTGCCGAGTGGGGCCAGGCTTTCACCGGCGCATTCGCCTCCGGTTTCACCCAAGGCACCGTTGGCGTGGGCGTTGATGCATTCGCGCTCTACGGCATTCGTCTGGACGGCGGCAAAGGCCGCAGTGGCGCTCCCGGTATCGACTTCTTCAAGCAAGGCGACAGCGGCGTGGCTGCTGATGACCTCGCTCGTGCGGGTGCCGCAGTCAAGGCGCGTATCTCCAACACTGTCATCAAGTACGGCGATCAAATGCCAGCACTGCCAGTGCTGAGCTATGACAACGGTCGTCTGTTGCCAGAAAGCTTCACGGGCACGTTGATCACTTCCAAAGAGATTGATGGTCTGGAGGTCAACGTGGGTCGCTTCACTCAGGAAGCCCGCAAGTCTGCCGAAGGGCGTGACAGCGGTGGCCTGAAAAGCATCAACGTTTACGGCGCCAGCTACAAGTTCACCGACGAGTTCACTGCCGCGTTCTACGCCTCCGACAACGAGGACGTATTCAAGAAGCAGTACGTGAACCTGAACTACGTGTTTGCGTTGGCACCTGACCAGTCGTTGACGTTCGACTTCAACGGCTACAAAACCAGGATGGACAAGGACTTCTCGACGTCCACCCAGGCTGGTGAGCGTGACAACAAGATCTGGAGCCTCGCGGCGACCTGGGCTGTGGGCATTCACTCCTTCACCCTGGCTCACCAGCGCAGCACCGGCGAAACCGGCTACAACTACAGCGGCTACCAAAACGACGGCGGCTACGGTGATGGCGGTAACACCATCTATCTGGCCAACTCGTACTGGTCTGACTTCAACGGTAAGGACGAGCGCTCGTGGCAAGCAGCCTACGGCATTGACCTGTCCGGTCTGGTTGCTCCAGGTCTGAGCTACAAAGCGGCCTATGTGCGCGGCAGCAACATCGATGACGGCACTGACCGTGGCAATGGCACTGAGCGCGAAATCTTCAGCCAGCTGACTTACGTGGTACAGAGCGGCCCGGCCAAGGACTTGTCCCTGCGTCTGCGCAACTCGTTCCTGCGGGTGTCTGATAACGCAAGCGGTTACAACGTTAACGGCAACGAAACGCGTATCTTCGTTGACTACCCGATCAACGTTTTCTGATACCGCGCAATCTGGTTGTAAACGCACGACCGGTGGGAGCGAATTCATTCGCGAAGAGGCCAGTACATTCAGCGCAAATTGCGTCTGCAGTGATACAGCTTTCGCGAATGAATTCGCTCCCACAATTGATTGGGCTTCAGGTCCGGCTACTATGTGCTCCACCTCAGCCTGACTCGGTCACTTTCATGGCCCTCGCTGCACCTCCCGACCTTTCTGATGCTGCCGTGCCCGTGCAACCTCTGGCGCGTACCTATCCGCGTGGGCGTTTTATCGAGCCTCATGAGCATGTATGGGGTCAGGTGCTGTACGCCACCTCCGGGGTGATGTGGGTGGAAACGCCACTGGAAGCTTTAGTCGTGCCGCCACAACGTGCAGTGTGGCTGCCGCCGGGCGTGATACATGGCATTCGCGTCGTCACTGATCTGGAGATGCGCAACATCTACCTGCGCCCGGCCATCGCCGATACGCTGGAAAAAACCGTGCAGGTCTTTGAAGTGGGCCGTCTGTTGCGCGAGCTGATTCTGGGGTTGGTCGCTCAGGCCGATGATCAAGAGTCGGACTATTACGACGCGCTGGTAAGCCTGGCGCTTCTGGAGTTGCAACGCGCAAAGCGTTCGATTCTGAAAATCCCGATGCCGGACAACTCGGACCGGCGCTTGCTGAGTATCTGCCAGGCGGTCATGAGCGAGCCGTCACTGGACATACCGTTCGAGCGACATGCTGAGACTGCCGGGGCCAGTGTAAGAACCCTGGCGCGCCTGTTTCAGGGCTCATTAGGGATGGGCTTCGCTGAGTGGCGTCGTCAGGTGCAACTGGCGACCGCGGTGGCCGAAATCATTCAGGGCGTACCGGTCAGCACCATCGCGCGATCCTTGGGTTATTCGCCCAGCAGCTTCAGCGACATGTTCAAGCGCGAGTTGGGTGTGGCGCCTTCTCAGTATTCTGCGGGTGACCGATAGCCACGCAGCACCGATCAAACAACATATGAATAACTGAATAAATGCGGTTTTTTTGTGGGAGTGGTCCCGGTATCCCTGACACCGCGCTGTCGCGCAGCAAACGGGTGACCTGTAGGAGCCAACTTGTTGGCGAGACGTCGGACCCGCATCGTCAGAAATTCCGCTTCGCCAACAAGTTAGCTCCTACAAGGTCCGCGTTTCAAATCCATTATTGGAGTGATGTTTGATAGGAGCTGGGCTTGCCCGCGATAAGGCTAGACGCGATCCAGGGTGAACCGCGTCCAGCCTAATCGCGGGCAAGCACCGCACATGGAACTGTGTTTGCATCCACCCTGACCGATATTCAGAAGTCCTTGGCCGATAGCTTTTTTCTCCCGTCCCTAAACTGCGTGCATGAGCAATTTATGCACGGGGTTCACCATGAGTTACCTCATCTCCATCTTCATTGGCATCGCCGTAGGCCTGCTTTACGGCGCGCTTGATTTCCGCTCGCCCGCACCGCCCGCTGTCGCACTCGTTGGCCTGACCGGCATGTTGCTGGGCGAAAAGCTGTGGCCAATGGGCAGGCAACTGGTTGCCACCTGGCTTTCCTGATCATTCATTTCCTACTCAATGGAGGCTTCCATGAAAGCCCTGCAGTTCTCCCGAACCGGCGATCTCGCCGCTCTGCAATATGTCGACTTACCCACACCTGTGCCCGCACAGAATGAAGTGCTGATTGAGATCAAAGCCGCAGGCCTGAACCCCAGTGATGTGAAGAACGTACTTGGGCGTTTTCCCTACACCACCTTGCCGCGGGTGCCGGGGCGGGACTTTTCGGGCGTTGTCATTGAAGGCCCTGACGACCTGTTGGGACGGGAAGTGTGGGGTACCGGTAAAGAACCAGGCTTCTTCCGCGACGGCTCTCACGCTCAGTTTTTGACCTTGCCCGCCAAGGGCGTTGCGCTCAAACCCAAGGCGCTGAACTTCAGTCAGGCCGCCAGCCTTGGCGTGCCTTACACCACTGCATGGGATGCCTTGCAGCGCAGTCTGGTCAATGCCGATACTCGCTTGCTGGTCATCGGGGCTAACGGTGCTGTGGGCAGTGCGGCTTTGGCGCTGGGCAGGATTCTCGGCGCTCGTGTACTCGGCGCAGTTCGTCGTCCGGAACACATTGCCACGCTGCAAGAGCAAGGCTTCGACGGCATTGTGCTGGGCAAGCCTGAAGAGCTGGCGGCGCAGGTCAATGGAATTTTCCAGAGCGGTGCCGATGTGATTTTCGACACCACCGGCTTCTGGCTTCCAGCTGCGGTGCCTGCGCTGGCAACCTTCGGCCGTATCGCCATCATCGCGGCACCCTTGGACGGCCATGTGCAACTGCCTTCATTGGCGCTGTACCGTAAAGGCGGCTCGGTGGTGGGGATCAACTCGCTGCTTTACGACTGCCAGGCCTGCGCGAAGATGCTCGACCAGTTCGGTCGATTCTTCGACGAAGGCAGCTTGCCGCTGCCGACAGGTTTGGTCGAGTCACCATTGGGCGAAGGGCCGGCGCGGTACGAAGAGGTTAATGAGGGCGCGGGGGAGAAAGTAATTTTGTTGCCGTAAGGCGACTTTGATCAGCAAGCGCAAGACCGTTCATGGCGCTGCACTGTCTTGCGACAAACATTGGATCTGTAGGAGTGAGCTTGCTCGCGATTCGAGTTTTTGGTCGTCGAAATTATCGACTGAACAGATGCTATCGCGAGCAATCCGGATCGTCACCCCGCTAAAACCGATTCAACGCCATGAATTGCGAGTTGCGCGAAATCCCCCACCTTTTTAGTGACCCCCATCACAAAATTTTCCCCTTGTAGGAACTTTCTTCGAATGAGGGGTCTGTTTCAGCATTGATACACCTTGTTAAATTTGCCAACGATTGCTGGCACTTTGCTGCTATCAGCTGGCATCTAGCCGGTATCTAAGCTTCCACTTCGCGGTTGCTGTTTCTTCTTCCTGCTCGGGCACTTCCCATGCCTGAGACATATCGATGGAATGTTTATGTTTGCCTCCCCACGGACGTGGCTGCATTCGTGCGCCTTATTGTTTGCTATCGGCTCGCCTGTTTTTGGCGCGACTGTGCCGACCCCGGGCGATCAGGACCTGATTCGTGATCGACAGAACCGGCTGATTGAAGAACAGCAACGCCGACTCAAGGAGCTCAAGGAGCTGCCCGGCTCCAGCGCTGAGCAGGCTAAACCGGCTTCGCCCGAGGATGCGCGCTGCTTCCCGATCAAAACCATTGAGCTTCAGGGGGCCGAGCGCCTGGGTGGTGTTGATCGCGATCGGCTGCTCAAGCCCTATATGGATCGCTGCCTGGCCGTGGCTGATTTGAACGAGCTGCTCAAGGCCATTACCAATTACTACCTCGATCAAGGGCTGGTCACCAGTCGTGCGTATTTGCCACAACAGGACCTGTCCAAAGGGCACCTGACGGTACTGGTGGTGGAAGGCAAGCTTGAAAGCCTGAAAGGCGCGCCAGGCAGCACGGTATCTGAGCGCGAACTGGCGATGGCGTTTCCGGGCGCGACAGGCGAGGTCCTGAATCTTCGCGAAATCGAGCAACTGGTGGACCAGCTCAATCGATTGCCGTCCAGACAGGCTCAGATGGAGCTGGCGCCAGGTAACGAGGTGGGTGGCAGTGACGTACTGGTGCGCAACGAGCCACAGAAGCCTTGGCGTGCAAGCCTGTCGCGCAACAACGATGGGCAGAAAAGTACCGGCGAACAGCAGGTCAATGCCGGGCTTGAGTGGGACAGTCCGCTGGGCATCGCCGACCAGCTGATTGTGCGTGGCGGACACGATGTTGTCAGTGATCATCAGTCCACCTCTAAAAACGGCATGCTCTATTACAACGTTCCGTATGGCTGGTGGAACTTCAGTTACACCTACAGCCAGAGCGACTATCGCTCGCAGGCCCAAGGTGATGGTTTCAGCTTCAAACAGAGCGGCGACAGCCAGAATCACCAATTTCTCGCCGAGCGTCTGATCCACCGCGACGCCGTCAGCAAAACCTCGGTCAGTGCCGGGCTGGCTCATTTGCGCACCAACAACTACATCGACGACGCCCGACTTGAGGGCAGCAGCAACCGGATTACGGAAGCGCAGTTCGGTATCAACCACGGTCGGCGGATCGGCAACTCTTTCGTCAACCTTGACCTTGGCATGCAGCAGGGCATCGGCGCACTGGATGCGCAACAGGATGATCAACGGCGCGACGAATTGGGCAACCTGACTCCCACGCCGCGCTATCGCAAATACACCGCCACCGCGAGTTATCTGCTGCCGTTCAACTGGCTGGGCGAGTCCTTCAGTTTCAGCAGCCTTGCGACGGGGCAGCGCAGTGAAGACGTGTTGTTCAGCTCGCAACGTATCAGCGTCGGTGGCAGCTCTTCCGTGCGCGGCTACAAAGATCAATTCCTGTCCGGCTCCAGTGGCGGCTACTGGCGTAACGAGCTGCGCTGGACGCGGCCTGTGACGCTGGACTGGCTGCGCCCCGCCTTTAGCCAGTACGGCACCAGCGTCGGTTACGACCAGGGTGTGGTCAGTAATGACCGCTACAGCGGTGGTTTCAACGGCCGCGTATCAAGTAACTCTTTGCAGTTGTTTGCCAGAGGCGAGCACGTCAGCGCCAGCGTGACGTTCGCCCATTCGCTGGAGCGCCCAAGCGTGCTCACCGAGCGCGAAGCCCCGATCTACTTCCAGGTCGACCTGTTTCTCTAATTAATCAAATTTGTTGCCGCGAGACTTCGAAAATGGACGTTCATCAATTTGCACTTCTGGCCCGCCAACCTTCTGCTGAGTTGAAGCCACGCAAGCGCTTTTTAGGCGTGTCCAAGCGTGCGTTGGCGTTGCTGATGGTCAACGTCATGTTCTGGCAGCCGATCTGGGCGCAGGCGGCGGGCGGAGTTGCAGTCAGCGGCGGCACCAACACCAGCGTGGGGCAGGCCGCGAATGGCGTCCCGGTGATCAATATTGCGGCCCCCAATGCGGCGGGGCTGTCTCATAACCAGTTCAAGGATTACAACGTCGGCAAGGAAGGCGTGATTCTCAACAACTCCACCAGTGCTGCACAGAAGACTCAGTTGGCGGGTTATATCAACGGCAACAGCCAGTTGGGCGGCAAAGCAGCAGGCGTCATCCTTAACGAAGTCAACGGCGGCAGCGCCAGCCAGCTCAATGGCTACACCGAAGTCGCAGGCAAGTCGGCGCGGGTCATTATTGCCAACCCTTACGGTGTGACCTGTAACGGCTGCGGCTTCATCAACACGCCTCGTGTGACCCTCAGCACCGGTAAGCCAGTGCTGGATGGGAATGGCAAGCTTGATCGTTTCGAGGTCGATGGCGGCAGTGTCAACATCGAAGGCGATGGCCTCAACGCCGACAATGTCGATCAGTTCGACATCATCACCCGTTCGGCAAAAATCAACGCCAACATTTACGCGAAACAGCTGAACGTCGTCGCGGGCGCCAATGACGTTAATGCTGACACCCTGGCCACCACTGCACGTGCGGGCAACGACGCCGAAAAACCAGCGTTGGCGATTGACTCGTCGGCACTGGGCGGCATGTACGCCAACACCATCAAACTGGTCGGCACCGAGAAAGGTGTCGGGGTAAAACTGGCTGGCGATATGGCTGCCAGCGGCGGCGACATGCAAATCGACGCCAACGGCCATTTGACCATGGCCAAGGCAGCCGCCAGCGGCGCCGTCAACGTCAATGCTGCCAGTCTTGATGCACAGGACTCGATCTACGCCGGTACTTCGGCAAACGTGCAAACCCGTGGCAGCCTCAAGAACCAGAAGGTACTGGCCGCCCGTGACCGCATCACACTGAGCAGTGGCGGTCAGTTGACCAACAGCGGCACTGTCCAGGCGGGCATCAACCCTGACAACACCCGCAATGCCACCGGTGACGTCAGCCTGAATGGCAAAACGATCAACAACACCGGCAACGTTGTCGCCACCCGCAACCTCAGCGCCACCGCGGAACAATCGCTGACAAACAGTGGCGCGATCCAGGCCACCACCGCTGCCAACAGCGCCGCCGATACCGGCAATGTCGGCCTCGCCGGAGCATCAATCACCAATACGGGCAATGTGGTTGCCAGCCGCAACCTCACGGCCAACGCCTCGCAGGTCGTGGACAACAGCGGCACCTTGCAGGCGGGCGTCAACGCGGATAACTCCCGCAATGCTAACGGCGACATCAGCCTCAATGGCCAAACCGTCACCAACACCGGCAGTGTGATCGCCAGCCGCAACCTGTCTGCAACGGCTGGTCAATCGCTGGCCAACAATGGCGGCATCTTCGCGGCCGGTCAGACGTTGATCGCCACGACCTCGTTACTCGATAACCAGAACAACGGCCAACTGCTCAGCGATGGAGGCATGACGCTGACGGCCGACAGTCTGCTCAACGGTTCGGACGGTTACATCAGCAGCGGCGGAGGGATGACCATCCGCGCAGGTGCAATCAACAACCGCGCAGGCCTCATCGAAAGTGGCTCAACCCTGGATATCAGCGCGTCCACCCTGGACAACACCAACGGGCAGATTCGTTCCCTTGGGCTTACAGGTAACAGTCGCTTCGCCATTGCTGGCTTGCTGGATAACACCGGTGGCGCACTTGAGTCCGCCAACACTGACCTGAGCCTCGCCGCTGGCAGCTTCCAGAACCTCAACGGCAGCATTCTGCATGTTGGCACCGGCGCACTGGATGTCTCCGGGCTGGCCCTCGACAACGCGGGTGGCAGCCTGGTCACGCGGGGTGGTTTGACGTTCAACAAAGCCGCCTGGACCAACAGCAGCGTGATTCAGGCTGCCAACCTGACGCTCGATGTCGGCAACTTCCAGCAAACCGCAACGGGTCAACTTCTGGGGACCAACAGCTTCGTCGGCAGAGGCGCTAACTGGTCAACCAACGGCGTCATTGCCAGCGATGGCCGCGTGGATCTGTCCCTCACTGATCAGTTGACCAACAGCGGTCGCATCACCTCGGCAACCAGCGTGGGCGTCAACGCCCCCCGTGTCAGCAACCTCGGCACCCTGGCTGCAGGCCAAGTGTTGACGGTCAGCACTGGCAGCCTGCTCAACGACCATGCGCTGATTTTCAGCGGCGGCAATATCAGCCTGCAGGTTGATGAACTGAATAACGTTGCATCAGACATCTACGCGATGGGCAACTTGCTTGTCGATCGTGACGGTCTGGGCGGGCTAGCCACCAGCATCACTAATAGCTCCTCGAACATCCAGGCCGACGGCACTCTGAGCCTGGCTGCGAGCACCATCAAGAACATCCGGACCATTCTGACGGTCGAGTCGGGAATCTACAGCGCCTCGATTACGCCTACCGCGTGTATCGAAGGGCAAACGGCTGGCGACTGTGAGGGGGGCAAACAGAACCGGCCTTTCCTGATCAGCCAGCGTGATCATCTGGCCGTTACCGAAGCCAGCGCCGCGTCAAGCATCACCTCCGGCGGCAGCATGCTGCTCACTGGCGGGAGTCTGCTCAACAGCAGCAGTAGCATCGCTGCCGGAGGCAACCTCACGGCCATCTTTGATGATCTCACCAACACCGCGATTGAAACCCACGACACCCAGACCGACCGTGTTTTTGTAACAGAGCGAACCCGTAGCCCTGGTTTCATGCGCCGACTGGCCAGTGCCTTTACCCAGAAATACTCAATCGACAGCCCCGGTTACAACAAAAATGATTTGGGCGGTCTTGAAGCCGCGCTTGCCACCTTCATCGGTCGCACTGAAGGCGAAAAGCCCGACTTCGCGAAAACTACCCAACTGGCAGCACCTGACCAAAGCTACTCGGCCATCATTCAGGCGGGCGGCGCAGTCAACGTTCAGGCCAAAAACGGCATCGACAACTCCGTCGTGCGCGGTGGCTACACCTACGTGGGCAGCGGCGCAAAAACCGACACCAGCGAGCCGGGTTACTCCACCGTCGGCGCGCTTAATCCTCAACTGGCACCGGACCTGGGTCAGCAAGCGGTCAACCCGATAAACCTGCCCGGCTTCCAGCTGCCCACCAGCCAGTTCGCCTCCAACCCGCAAAAATATTTGATCGAAAGCGATCCGGCGTTTACCAATCTGGGCCGCTTCCTGAGCTCGGATTACATGCTCGACAAGCTGGGCTACAACCCGGACGAAGCCCAGAAACGTCTGGGTGATGGTTACTACGAGCAGAAGCTGATCCAGCAAGCCGTCATCGCCCGCACCGGCCAGCGTTTCATTGACGGCCAGACCAGCGATGCAGGCCTGTTCAAATACCTGATGGACAACGCCATCGCCAGCAAGGACGCCCTCAATCTGTCGGTGGGCGTAAGCCTGACCGGCGAGCAAGTCGCAGCGCTGACCCACGACATCGTGTGGATGGAACAGCACGAAGTCTCGGGTCAAAAAGTACTCGTGCCTGTCCTGTACATGGCCCAGGCCAATAACCGTCTGGCCCCCAACGGCGCATTGATCACCGGCAACGACGTCTCCCTGATCAGCGGCCAGAACCTCAACAACAGCGGCACCCTGCGCGCCACCAACAACCTCGGTGTCAGCGCTGGCGGCAACCTCACCAACTCAGGCCTGGTCGAAGCGGGCAACCTGCTGCAAATGCGCGCCAACAACAACCTGACCAACACCGCAGGCGGTGTGATCGCCGGGCGCAACGTCGAACTCGTCGCCGTCAATGGCGACCTGCTCAACGAGCGCAGCGTCACCACGCACCAAAGCGACAGCGGTTACCGCTCCGAGCGCACCCAGTTCGTCAACAGCGCAGCTCGCATCGAAGCTGCCGACACCCTGACGATGCAAGCCAAACGCGACGTCAACAACGTCGGCAGCGTGATCAAAAGTGGCGGCGACACCACCATTCAGGCCGGTCGCGACGTCAACATCGTCTCCGTCCAACAAGAAAACAGCGGCGCCGTCGGCACGCGTTCGACCCGCCAGAACATCACCCAATACGGTTCTGTCGTAGAAGCCGGTCGCGACTTCCAGGTCGTCGCCGCCCGCAACATCAGCGCCGTCGCCAGCCAGATCAGCGCCAAGCGTAACCTGACCCTGGACGCTGCCGAAAACCTCACCATCGCCTCCGCGGCCGAGGAGCAGCATTCGTACAGCAAGAGCAAAAAGGTTAAGGCTCAGGAAGATCATGTGAGCCAGGTGTCGAGTGTGCTTAAGGCGGGTCAGAACGTCGCTCTTGGCGCAGGCACTGACCTCGGCATCATTGGCAGTCGTGTCAACGGTGGCGGTAATGTAAGTCTTGATGCCGGGCAGGACGTCGTAATTGCATCGGCTCAAGACGAAGCCTATTCGTACTTCAAGAAAAAGAAGACCGGCTCATTTGGCCGCAGCAGCACCCGTGAAACCGAAAGCTACAACTCGACGAATGTTGACTCCGTCATTGAGGCTGGTAACGACCTGACGGTCAACGCCAGCCAGGACGCCAAAGGTGCAGTGAGTATCAATGGTGGTCGCGATGTAGCTATCGTGGGCAGTCAGCTCAAAGCGGGTAACGATCTGCTGCTCGGCGCCACTAACGACGTATCGATCACATCGGGTGTCGAGGAAGCTGGCTCGTACAGCAAGAAAACCAAGTCTGGTTTCCTGGGCCTTTCCAAGAGCGGCAAAACCCAGCTGCAAACCACTGCGACTCAAGCAGGTAGTGAGCTTGAGGCGGGCAATGATTTGATCATCGCGACAGGTAATGACCTGAGTCTGCGGGCCAGTAGCGCCGCGGCAGGTAACGATGCCGAGTTGCGAGCCGGGTTAGTGAAAGATACGGGTGATGTCCGCTTGGATTCTGCCCAGAACACTGCTTACAGCATGACCGAGCAGTACAAGAAAAAGTTTGGTTTGTCGGGGGGCGACGCATTTGGACTGATGGTTGGCACACCGTCGTGGGGCGGCGATATCACCCTCAGCTCTTCTAAAAAGGCAGGTCGCGAAGTCACCAGTTCGACCAGTGCCGGCAGTTATGTTGGCGCTCAACGAGACGTCAACATTGATGCCGCTCGCGACATAAATGTAGTGGGTAGCGATGTGGGGGCTGGCCGTACGGTCAACCTGAACGCTGGCCGTGACACGAACGTGCTGGCCAGCAACAGTCAGCAGCAGACCTCGAGCTGGGAAACCAAGAAAAGCTTCGGTCTCAAGCAAGATGCTGACCGAAACGGCTATACCACGTTCGTGGGCCAGGAAACGCTCAAGAACAAAAACCGAGAATCGCAGCAATTCGCAGCCGCCAGCCACATTGATGCGGGTCAGGATATCGTCGTCAATTCCGGGCGCGATATCACTCAGCGAGGATCAGACCTCTACGCTAAAAATGACATCGCTCTGCAGGCCGGTCGCGACATAACGATCGATGCAGCCGGTGAGCGCAGCGAAAGTGCCAGCAGCCAAAGTGCCAAGCGCAGCGGTACGACCACTACTGTCAGCTACAACTACGGCAACATGGTTGACGCCGTTAACGGCGCAGGTAAAGGCGAGGACAACACCAGCAAAGCCTCTAGCACCTTGAAGGCCGTAGACGGTGTGAACCAGTTCTTCTCCGGCCCGACCGCTGACGGCAGCATTGGCAACTCCAGCCAGAGTCAGTCGGTAAGCCAGGTTATTAACAGTAACCGCGGCTCAACAATGGTCGCGGGCAACGACATCAGCGTGCTTGCTGGCAATGACGTCACTGTCCGTGGCAGTAATTTCCAGGCAGGCCGTGACATCAACGTCCAGGGTCGGGACGTCACCTTCGACGTCGCCAAAGGCAGCCAGGACAGCGAGGGTGAACAGACCCAAAGCAAAGGTGGGCTCAAAGGCGGCACCACTGGCGGCTTCAAGATCGGCATCGGCGGCAGCACCGGTATTGCAACGCAGGAAGGCATGCAGGGCACGTCCCAGGCTTCGCAACTCAAGGCTGGCCGTGACATCAATCTTGAAGCCCGTCGCGACCTCGCACTGATCGGAACTCAGGCCGCAGCAGTCAGAAACTTTTACCTCAAGGCCGCCAACGACCTCACTATTCGTGCCGCCCAGAATGAGTCCTCCAGCCAGGATGACCGCCACAGCGGCGGCGCTGAGGGTGGTATCGCTGTCGGCCCTAGCGGGATCGGCTTCTATGCCAGCGTAAACATCGGTCGAGGCGAACTGGATCGTGAGGGCAAACAGCAACAGGGGGCTTATCTTCTCGCGGGCAATCAGCTCGGGTTTGAAAGTGGCCGAGACACGACAATCGCTGGCGCTCAGCTAAGCGGTAAAGACGTGACTGGCAACGTGGGTCGCAACCTCAGCGTCTCGTCAGTTCCCGACACCGGGAAGGCAAGCGGCAAGCAGTTCGATGTCAGCGCGACCGTTGTTGTTGGCTTCGGCGCATCGGTTAGTGGCTCCGTGGGCTACGGCAAAACCGACGGCAAAACCAACTGGGTCGGCAATCAGACCTCTATCACCGCGCAAGACAAACTCGACATCAAAACAGGTGAGCATACCCAGCTCGACGGCGCACTCATCGCGTCCAACACCGGCAACCTGAAACTGGATACCGGCACATTGGGCTTCAGTGACATCGCCGGTCAGGACAAAGAGCGCTCCTACTACCTCAATGTGGGCGGCAGCTACGGCCTCGAAGGAGGCCAGGCACAACAAGACTCCAGCCAGGTGGGTAAAGGTAATTCAGGCGCGAATGGCTGGAGCGTCGAAGGCTACAACTACGAAAAAGACCGACAGCAAATGGTCCGAGGCACGATTGGCGCCGGTGACATCATCGTCCGTCAGGACGCCGTTACTGGCAAGGACTCGACTGCTGGCCTGAATCGGGATGTGAGCAAGGCGTCAGAGATTACGCGGGACGAAGAGCATCGGACTGATTTGTATGTGACCAAGTCTTCTACCGACGCAGTGCTGAGTCCGGTGGTGACGGTCAAGGAGTGGACGAACCAGCTTCGGAACTATGACGAAACGGCTCAACAGAATTTTAAGGAAGCGGCTCGAGGTCTCACTCGAGTAGTCAATAAGGCTGAAAGCACCTTCGGCAGAAAAATGGACGCCGGTGCTGCCAATCTGATGGGCGAAAAGTTCGCAGAAAACACCATGGACTTGTTGCTTCAGGGGGGAATGAGCCGCAGTCAGGCCATGAAAACTTTGGCTGACCCTGCGTTTCAAGAATCTGTCGTGGCTGAAGTCGCAAGTATGGCCGAGATCGACTTGAAACCAGTCGAGGACCTCGACACCACTCTGCAAGCTATAAACCAGACCAAAAACCCAAACCTCGTAGTCTTAAAATCCACGCATATTACCGAAGAAGATGAAGAGACACTAAACCTCGCGCAGAACACCTTGCGCTCAATGTCATCGATAAAACAGTACATCAAGGATCATCCCGAGCAGCAAGAAGCGGTGACAGTGATGGTGGCGCTCACGCAAGGCCCCAAAGGGTTGCTGCAACTGGCTATTTCCAAAGCTGTCGGTGAAACCCCGCAGGGCAAAAAGCTTGAAGAAACGATTGCAGCTTATACCGATGCGGTCGGCAAGCGTGTCGCAGACGCCATGGAGGGCAAGGAACTTTCCGATACTGATGAGTTTGAACAGTACCTGATTGGCGGTGGGCAGTTCACAGCGTCAATCTTGACAGGAGTGATTCAAAAACGTAAATCTGCAGGTGAGCGTACGGTTGTTTCGGTTGATGCTCCGAAAAAAGGGCCTGAGGTTATCGGGCGTGGGGGTCCAAAAGGCACTGCAACAGCTCCGAAAGTCACCATAAAAGATCACTATGACCATCACTTGAACATGGTGGAAGACATAAAGGATCAACTTTCTTCTCAAGGGTTCAGAGTCAGCGAAAAGGAAATATCATTCGGCAGCTCCTGCGGAACTGGTCGTTGTAGGCCAGATATCGTGGCCGAAGCACCTGATGGAACCCTGAGAATTATTGAGGTTAAGACAGGGAACGCGGACTTAAGTATTCGTCAGTCAGAAATTTTCCCTCAAATAAAAGATGGGACTTCAATTCCAAGAGGGCAGGTTGCCGAAAGTTTCGGCCTGATACCAGGCGTACCTCTAAAGGACCAAGGTTATCCTAACGGTATCCCTATTGAGATAATGAATTTCCCAGGTGCTAAGTGATGGAAGAAAAAGATGTGGTTTCAACCTTGATAGAGCAGGGTTGGGTTTGCAGCAAGGATGAAGTCGGGGATTATTTTTGCGTGATAGATGTTGATGGGATTAAAGTTCAAATAATCCCATCTGTGAGGAAACGCTCGGACCATTTTCGGGCGTCACTTATGCCATCGGTTTCGACCAGAGAATTCTCGGAGACTGTTGCTTTTGTGCGGGGAGAGGGGAGTGGGTATTCGCCAATAATAGTAAGTAATGAGCCTCCGGAGAAGTTGCCTAAATTTTCCAGTGATGATGTTCTCAGGATGTCTGAGAGCGCCATATCTTGGGCACGCTCTCAAAACATTGAGTCCGGCCTGATGTTCTATAGAAATCTGCCCACTGACAGTAAAGGCGCGATGCCCCTTCGGCACTTGGCTGCATTGGCAATAGCTGGTGACGTTGAACGATTGGACGGTTACAAGAAAAGCTTTGAGGTGGGAGATAGGCTAGGTTTTGTACCTTACATTACTGATGCCATGATTGATCGAGCAGTCTTGAAAGCCAAAATTGCAAAATAGATTTTTCTTGAGCGCTACACACCTTTGACACCGGCCTTGGGCCGGTGTTGTATTCCGCTTTACTTAAAAAAGTCTCATCCTTAGTTCTTGGGGGCGATTTGTTGTTGGATGGTAGTATTGGATCTCTAGCATCGGCTCTTTAATAATTTGGCATTTGTTTTTTTCGAGAAATAATACGATTTTTTAAGTTTCCGAAGTCTTGCGTTCTAAATAGAACCCGCACTCGTAATCTGCACCTATTTATGATAAGTCAATTGGAGCAATATCTCCCTCATCCATTAGGTTTAAAACAGAATGAGAAATGTAGGTGTTCTTGCCGCGATGACAATCTCTGTCTTAGGTCCAGGCTCTGACGTTGACTGTTTTTTAAGTCAGTTGTGTATTTTTTGGAAGGTGGGAAGAGAGCAAGTAAGTACACCTTGGTTACAGAGAAGCTTTATTGTCGCTATTTAAGCAAAAGCGAACTTGCTGAGTTAACGGTGAATCTAGAGAGTGCAAGAGCTGAGTTTAATTGCATTCTTGCGGATAGCTTTCATTTAAGCGCTTTCGGTGTGGACGAGGAAAATACTCGTTTGCTTTTGAGTGGTCATACTCTGGCTGACGTCTTTGCTCGTTTCTTCGAAATTATCTTTGATGCTATCGAGTGTTCAGATGTGTTTTACAAGGAGTTTGGGGAGTACGTCCCCTTAAGAATCGGCTTTACCGACGCGCCTGACTATATTTTTGATGTGAATCGTTCCGAGGACTTGTATAACTCTCTTGCTTCTGACGAGCTACCGTTCTGGCGACGCTAATTTGTACGGAAAAAACGGGGTCAGACCACGATTGTTTTCGTAATCGCCACACCCTTGGTTCAGTGCATTTAAATATTTTTTGTATTTGATGGAGAGGCAGCAGTGAAAAAAGTGACACTCTTAATGTTGGCTGTGGCGTTGGCAGGATGCCAATCCAATGTCAGAAGCTCCGCACCAACACTGCTCAAGGACGGTGTTCAACTGCAGCAAAAGCAAGTGGTCGCGGATGCTGAGCACGCCAAGATCATCATGAGGTCCACCGGCTTCACTTATCCGGTTTTATTCTCGGTGCGCCGTTCTGCTGACCCTGATCAGCGCCCAGAGGTTCTGGGGCGTGTGGTCGATTCCGGTCGCGGCAAGGTTTTTGGCTGGATTGCCAAGATGAGCGAGGTAGCCAACAGCGCAGCAGTCAAGCGCTTCCCTCAACTCGAAGTACAGGCAGATCCCGGTCAATCCATAGAAGTGATTGGTGAGTCCAGGGTCATTAAGGACGGCGGGATTTTTCCTGACAGTGTTACGTACGACTGCGGCCCCATGCGCTCGACGTTCAAACCTGAAAATCAGAAAACCTATCTGGTTGAATTTGTGATCATTGGAAAGGGCTGCGAACAGCATGTTTATGACGTAACTCAGCCCAATACGCGTGTGCCCGTCAGCACTGAGAATGGCGCGGGCCCGGTCTAGCCATCATGAAGCCCCGGCATTTTAGCCATGGCGTAACCACCTGCAAAATGGGGTCAGACCACGATTTTTCTGAAGGGAGATTTGTTGTTTGGTGGTGTTAGATTTCTAGACTCGGCTCTTTAATAATTTGGCGTTTATTTTTTAAAAGATACGATTTTTTAAGTTTCTGAGGTTTTGCGATCTAAATAAAACGTTTAATCGTAATTTCCCCCTTTTTTACGCAGCCTGTCAGTGGGCGTAAGCCTGACAGGCGAGCAAGTCGCAGCGCTGACCCATGACATCGTGTGGATGGAACAGCACGAAGTCTCGGGTCAAAAAGTACTCGTGCCTGTCCTGTACATGGCCCAGGCCAATAACCGTCTGGCCCCCAACGGCGCATTGATCACCGGCAACGACGTCTCCCTGATCAGCGGCCAGAACCTCAACAACAGCGGCACCCTGCGCGCCACCAACAACCTTGGCGTCAGCGCTGGCGGCAACCTGACCAACTCAGGCCTGGTCGAAGCGGGCAACCTGCTGCAAATGCGCGCCAACAACAACCTGACCAACACCGCAGGCGGAGTGATCGCCGGGCGCAACGTCGAACTCGTCGCCGTCAATGGCGACCTGCTCAACGAGCGCAGCGTCACCACGCACCAAAGCGACAGCGGTTACCGCTCCGAGCGCACCCAGTTCGTCAACAGCGCAGCACGCATCGAAGCCGCCGACACCCTGACGATGCAAGCCAAACGCGACGTCAACAACGTCGGCAGCGTGATCAAAAGTGGCGGCGACACCACCATTCAGGCCGGGCGCGACGTCAACATCGTCTCCGCCCAACAAGAAAACAGCGGCGCCGTCGGCACGCGTTCGACCCGCCAGAACATCACCCAATACGGCTCCGTTGTAGAAGCCGGTCGCGACTTCCAGGTCGTCGCCGCGCGCAACATCAGCGCCGTCGCCAGCCAGATCAGCGCCAAGCGCAACCTGACGCTCGACGCCGGCGAAAACCTCAACATCGCCTCCGCGGCCGATGAGCAGCATTCGTATAGCAAGAGCAAAAAGGTTAAGGCTCAGGAAGATCATGTGAGCCAGGTGTCGAGTGTGCTTAAGGCGGGTGGCGATGCGACGCTTCGCGCCGGGCAGGACATGGCGCTGGTGTCCAGCAAGATCACGGCGGGTAACCAGGCATACGTTTATGCGGGTAACACCCTGAGCCTGCAGGCCGCTCAAGACAGCGACTATTCGCTGTACGACATGAAAAAGAAAGGCAGCTTCGGCTCCAAGAAAACCCAGCGTGACGAGGTCACCAAGGTCAACTACGTCGGCACCGAAATAACCACAGGCGGCAACCTTGTCCTGGCCAGTGGCGGCGATCAGCTTTACCAGGTTGCCAAGCTCAACAGCGGCAAGGACCTGACGCTGGAGAGCGGTGGTGCGATCACCTTTGAAGGTGTGAAAGATCTGCATCAGGAGAGCCACGAGAAGAGCAGCAGCAGCCTCGTCTGGAACTCCATGAAGGGCAAAGGCCATACCGATGAGACGCTACGTCAGAGCCAACTGATTGCCCAAGGTGCCTTGGCTATCAAAGCCGTTGATGGCTTGAAGATCGATGTAAAGCAAGTTGATCGGCAAACGGTAACCCAGACCATTGATGCAATGGTCAAAGCCGACCCGCAACTGGCGTGGCTCAAAGACGCCGAAAAACGCGGTGATGTGGACTGGAGGCAAATCAAGGAGGTCCACGACTCCTTCAAGTACAGCCATTCCAGTTTGGGCCAAGGCGCGATGTTAGCGATCGTTATCGTCATGACGATAGTGACTGCTGGTGCTGCTAGCGGCGCGGCCGGCGCTGTCGCTGGTGCGTCTGCGGGCAGTGGTTCAGCGATGGCGGCTGCTGGGACAACCGCTATGGTTCAGGCCGGGACCGCAGTAGGCACCGCAGCCGCTGGCTGGGGTAACGTAATGGCGACTGCCGCGTTGACCTCCATGGCCAGCACCGGCGCAGTGAGCGTGATCAATAACAAGGGCAACATTGGTGCTGCTCTGAACGAGACGTTCAGCAGCGATAGCTTGAAGAATGCTGCAGTTTCCGGCTTGGCCGCCGGATTCACCACCGGTGTAATCGATCCTAACTTTGGCGGTACGACCAAGCCCTACAACAGCCTCACCAAGGGGTTTAATTTATCCTCAATTGAAGAAGTGGGAGGTTTCGCCCTCCACGCAGGCGTACAAGGCGTCGCTTCCGGAACCATCAAGACAGCCATTAACGGCGGTAGCTTGGGAGACAACGTTCTTGATGACCTTGTCTATCAGGCGGGCAATGTCGCCGGGGCAATCGGTTTTAACTATGTCGGCACCTACGCGCAGAATGAATACCTGGCCGCCGCGAAAGCCAATGACGCTGTAGGTAAAGCGCTCTGGGAAGAAGGTGGTGCAGCGCGCACGGCGATGCATGCCTTTATGGGCGGCGCCATGTCCTCGGCCACTGGCGGTGACTTCACTACAGGTGCGGTTGCTGCGGGTGCAAGTCAGGCGATGGCCAAGGTCTTGAATGAGACTTTTCAGTCACATCCTGAATTTCGAGAAGGCGCGTCACAAATTGTCGGCTTGACCGCTGCGGGCCTAGCCGGTGGTGATGTTAATACCGCCTCGAGAGTTGCGCAGATCGCGGACCAGTACAACCGCCAACTGCACAACAACGAAAGTGCTGTGCTCACGAAGCTCCGTGAGGAAAACCCTGCAAACGCTGATCGCCTGGACGCCGCAGCCTGTGCGTTGGTGAAATGCAGTGCCTCTGTTCCGGTGGGTGATAAGAATTACGACCACCTCCTGGAAATGGAAACCAATGGCGCTGGCTATACAGCTGAACTGAATCAGCTGAAAGCCACAGGAGTGTTCGGCGAATACTCGACGTGGGATAAGTCTAACGACGCACTGCTGAAGAATGACGAGTCTATCAGGCGTAGTGGCAATGCCGGTGCTGCCATCGCTGGTGCGGCTGCAGCTGTGGGTGGTTATGCAGGCGCCGTAATGACAGCTCCTGCGTGTCTTACTATCATCGGTTGCACAGTTCCGGCACTTTCCCTGGCGGGTGGTACTTATTCAGCCATGGAAAGCCTGGAGGCAACCCGGCAAATCTTCGAGCCTTATAATGGCGCACAGGGTGCAACTGTCCTGGCGTCGATGGATATCAACACCTATCCCGGCGACGTCAGTCCGATGATTGACTACGGGACTACGGCTGCTAAGGTCGCAGCGGGGGTCGCGCTCGGGAGGTTGGGTGGCAAGCTCGCGTCGGGCGAGTACAGCCTGCTGAAGGTCGAGGGGAAAGGTGCTGGCAGTGCGGTAGATGATGTTGCGGGTGGTGCGAAAGTGTCGGGTGAAAAAACATCCGGCAGGGAAAGCGCAGGTGGCGCTGGGAAAACTGGCGAGGGGAGTTCTTCAAAAAATCCAGAGTCCCCTCACCCATCGCCAGACGCAGAAGCAGGGTTTAGCAACCTTCCCAAAATTTGGGATGTGCCCGACACAACTATTAGTAAGTTTCCGCAGAGTTGGGCGGCCTCACCGAATAAAAAAGGCGTCGGTTTCAGATGGCAAGATCCAAACAATAAAGGAAACGGCGTTCGTATCGATAAAGGTGAGCCTAGTATCAGTCAGCCCACCCAACAGGTAGATCATGTTATCGTTAGATCTAATGGGCAGGTTATTGGCAGAGATGGAAAGCCAGTGACCGGATCGATCAAAGAAAATGCGGAACAAGTTCATATTCCATTAAGTGAGTATAAAAAATGGAAAAGTTGGAGCTCTCCGAATTAAAATTTCCCGCGATGAGAGATGAGTTGATCTCTTACTTGATGGGGTTGTCGAGCGCTGAGTATCAAAACAACGCTTGGGTTGCTAGAGAAGACCCAGATTTAGCTTATGATGAGTTTAATTATGTTGTGCATTTTTTGTATGATGACACTGATCTAGCGACTGATGCCGACTCGTGGGTCGGATTGATATTTAGGGCGGAAAGTGAAGCGCTCGCTATTTCTGAGGTTGTGCGTAGCTTGGACGTAATATTTGAAAAATATGGTACCGCTCTTTCCGATGCTGAGTATTTGACGAAGCCCGAATGGGCTTACGTCATTGAGTCATCTAAAAATGCACTGCTGGAGCTTTCCTGAGCACGGAGAGGCTCCATTTAAGAGAGTAAGTCGGGGTCAGACCACGATAAACAGCATTGAAGTCGCATTGCGCCGGGATCAGATTGCGATGAGACAACAAGCTCTTTAATAATTCGGCATTTATTTTTGTGATTATCCGATGTTCTCCCGCAACGTCAAGTGCCATGTTCCTAACAGGTGCGGATACTAAGCAGGTGGCTTCAGCCTTTTTTAATAGTTATCGCTAGCTCTGAATACGCGCCTATGCCAACAACCGCCTAGCCCCCAATGGCGTCCTGATCACTGGTCGTGATGTATTTAATGGTGGTCTGACCCCGATTCTCCCCAGTTAGAGTCACGGCTGATGATGTTGGTGATGTCGGGGCTGACCTTGGTAGAGGGTTTAAGAGGATTTGGTCAAGCGGTAATACAGCTAAAAATTTAGAAGTTTTAGGCGCTCCTGCTAAAGTAAGCAACTTACGCAGCGTAGAAGGTGTTTATCAATTTAATCCTGGCAAAAATGTTTGGGAGACTATCACTATTTTTCCAGCGCCGTTGCCAAAATAGAGGAGATATTATAATGTATGAAAATATTCGCTATATGCTAAAGACTATATTTTCTGCAGACTTTGGTTTTCAGGAGGAAGCTGCTAAAAATATATACCTAAGAGGCTTGATATCAAGTGGAAAGCTGGATGAGGTGAAAGCTGAGCTGGCTGCAGCGCTCGAAGATAAGAGTGTGCGTTGGAGAGAAATGCTTTTGAATGATGATTATGAAGTCCAAGACTTCGATACTGAAGAGGAATCAATAGCGTATGTAAAGAGAGTGCTTTGGGATCCGTTGAACTCTTAGAGCTTTCTTGGCGGGGAAAACGGGGTCAGACCACGATTTAGACTTTCATTTGCTCAATAATGGTCTGAACCCAATTATCCCGGGGCTGCCAACGTAACGGCTGGCGGTAAGGCTTTTGAGAACTCGGCTGACTATAGTGCTGGTGCAAAAGAGGTAGCAGATACAGCTGCGACGAGAGTCGTTCCTAACAATGCGCCATTTAGCCTGGTTCCTGAGAGCTACATGAAGCCGAGTGCGGTTATAGACATGAGAAGCGCGCCTCCAGGTTCAGCCTTGAACGCTGCAGGGTATCCCCGAAATGGTCCTTGGTTCTGGAAGCAGATGCAGACACAGCAGCCGGAAGCATTTGATACCGCAAACTTGGCCCAAATTCGGGCTGGACGATCTCCTGTCGTCAATGATGCATGGATTATTCATTACCCAGAGCATCAGGCTTTTGCGGGGCAGCGATTGGTGCACCATCACATTGATCAAGGCCCAATAGCTACGCCTCTGCCGGAAATCATCCATCAGAAATGGTCCAAAGCTTTGCATCCAAACCAGTGAGGCGACTGTATGAACATTAGTGAATTCAAGAAAGGACTGGAGGGCTGCGTACCCGATATTGCTGATTTGGCCAAACTAGGGCTTTTAGCAGATGACGTTGACCAGTTTCGGCGATCCTTCTTCATCCTTGAGCGCGAGGAACGTTTGAACGATCTGGGGCTACCGGGTCAGCTTGGCGAGCTTTTCGAAAGGTTTGATCCATCTAATGTTGAAATCGGAATGCTGAGATTCGGGTTAGAGCCGCAGAAGAAAAACTCCAATTGGGTAATAGGCAAAGTCGAAGCCGATTTGCTGGTAGTTGATATGGTTTCTGGCGAGGTTTGCGTCGAGGACTTCACCGCTGTGCCGAAGCATATGCTTTGGAGGTGTGCGAAGAACGGAGAAAGCTTATTGGCGGCTTTGCTTCCTGCTGCGTGCTTTTTGGGGCGGTGTCTGCATGATGAAGAATTGGCGGGTGACGAACACAGGAGGAAGTCCTGTGTAGATGCCTGTGTAATCGAGGCTGGTGGTGAACTATATAGACCGTTCTATCAGATGCTAGTTGGCTTCTGATAGAGCGGTGCTAACGGTGCAAAAAAAAATGCAGCAGCTGGGAAAACGGGGGCTTGCGCTCTAAATAGAACCCGTAATAGTAATCTTGGAAAACGGGGTCAGACCACGATTTAGACTTTCATTTGCTCAATAATGGTCTGACCCCAATTATCCCGGGGCTGCCAACGTAACGGCTGGCGGTAAGGCTTTTGAGAACTCGGCTGACTATAGTGCTGGTGCAAAAGAGGTAGCAGATACAGCTGCGACGAGAGTTGTTCCTAACAATGCGCCATTTAGCCTGTTTCCTGAGAGCTACATGAAGCCGAGTGCGGTTATAGACATGAGAAGCGCGCCTCCAGGTTCAGCTTTGAACGCTGCAAAGTATCCCCGAAATGGTCCTTGGTTCTGGCAGTAAATCGGAGTAAATCGGGGTCAGACCACGATAAAAAGCATTGAAGTCGCATTGAACCGGGAACAGATTACGGTTAGATAACAAGCTCTTTAATAATTCGGCATTTATTTTCGTGATTATCCGATGTTCTCCCGCAGCGTCGAGTCCCATGTGCGTAACAGGTGCGGATACAAATCAGGTGGCTTCAGCTTTTTTACTAGTTATCATTAGCTTTAAATACGTCCCTATGCCAACAACCGCCTGGCCCTCAATGGCGTCCTGATCACCGGTCGTGATGTATTTAATGGTGGTCTGACCCCGATTCTCCCCCAATATGTCAACTCAGACAGTGGAAAAACGGGGTCAGACCACGATTTTTCTCAAATAAGGAAGCATACAGTTTTCATCTGCTTAAAAATGGTCTGACTCCTATTCTCTTGCTCAAAAACAAGTTCCTATTTTTTCAAGGCGGGGAGTATTTAAGGTGTTTAACCCTGGTAAGCCAGAATGAAAAAAATCCTTTATGAACTGTGAGCAATGTGGAAGTGAGTTGAAAAATTTCAAAGAGGGTAGCGCTCAAGGATTAAGGTGCGCTAATTGTGGTTGGTCTATAGTGACAACGAACCTCTCGGGTATTAAGCTTGATGAGGCAAAGTATGAAGTCAGTTGCAGTGCTAACTATCACGATGAGGCCCATGTAAGGGCTGTGTCTGAAGTGACAGGCTATAATTTTCTAATGTCTAGAAAAGCTCTTCAGAAAGGTCGTTTTACAGTATTTAATGGACAGGCGGTGGAGGTTTTGCGCATACGAAACATTCTTATTTCTGCTGGGCTTGAATGTGTCATTGATCCGGATTTCAAATGGAACTGATGGGCCTGGAAAAATGTTGATTTAAAAACCAGAGGTCATGCGAAAACTGATGCAGTTAGGAGCAGCCGACTTATTCAGCTTTTTATTGAGCGTTGAGTGGTTTTGGTTTTCTATTGACGGAGTATTTGGCTCTAATCTGCGTATGTGCTTAGTCAAGTATCCGACGGCCTGAAATCTTGGGAGAGCTGATCGCACGGTATCTGAGCTGCAGATACTAGATAAGCGCCAAGATGCCTTATTTACAGCTTGTGATCTTAGAAGGGACTAACCATGTTTTTCTGGAAAAAAATCAGTGTGTGGATATTTGGTTTATCGACATTGCTCGCTTTGGTCGGCTGCCAATCCAGTGGCCGAAGCTCTGCATCCAGCCTGTTCGAGGACGGTATTCTCCTCAAGCAAAAAAGCGTAGTAGTTGATGCCAATCACGCAAAAATTATCATGAGACCCACTGGGTACAATCATCCCGTGAATTTTTCGGTGCGTCGGGATGGTGACCCTGACCAACGCCCTGAGTTTCTTGGGACGGCTGTCTATACCGGGCGCGGCAAGCTATTCGGCTGGATCGCGAATATGAACGAAGTCGCTAACAGTGCAACTCTGCGACGGTTTCCTCAGTTAGAGCTGCAGGCTGATCCGAATCAGGCTATTGAAATAAGCGGCGAATACTCTGTTATGGAGTACAACATTTTGAGAATGTGTGGTCCTCGCAAGTCGGTCTTTACACCAGAAAAACAGAAGGTTTATCTGGTTGAGTTCGTGGTGAGTGTTGATGGTTGTGAGCAACATGTATATGACATTACTCAACCCGAGCAACGATTGCCCGTCGTGACGAACCAACAAAAGATTGGTTCAGATTGAAGGTGTACTGTTGTTATACCGACTTTGTTTAAAATGTGCTCCGATAGAATTTTTTAGGCTTGTTGTTCTAGGTAGCGCTCACCAGCACTAGATTGATGACCAAGATGCATGAGTCTGCTCTTTAACAGTAAGGTTTTTTATCTTGTCCTGGATAGAGTCAATCAACTCACTCTATCCATTTTTTTAAATCGGCAGCCTGGCTGTGCTCATCAACTGGCGGACTGAAACTTCCAACACGGTCGGTGTTGTGATTGCGGGGCGTTACGTCACCGCCGACGTGGCCAAAGGCAGCCAGGACAGCGAGGGCGAACAGACCCAAAGCAAAGGCGGGCTCAAAGGCGGCACCACTGGCGGCTTCAAGATCGGCATCGGCGGCAGCACCGGTAAGGCCAGCGGCAAGCAGTTCGATGTCAGCGCCACTGTCGTTGTCGGCTACGGCGCGTCTGCCAGCGGCTCTGTCGGCTACGGCAAAACCGACGGCAAAACCAACTGGGTTGGTAATCAAACCTCGATCACTGCGCAAGACAAACTCGACATCAAAACAGGTGAGCATACCCAGCTCGACGGCGCACTGATTTCGTCCAACACCGGCAACCTGAAACTGGACACCGGCACATTGGGCTTTAGTGACATCGCCGGTCAGGACAAAGAGCGTTCCTACTACCTCAACATGGGCGGCAGCTATGGCCTGGAAGGAGGCCAGACACAACAAGACTCCAGCCAGGTGGGCAAAGGTAATTCAGGCGCGAATGGCTGGAGCGTAGAAGGCTACAACTACGAAAAAGACCGTCAGCAAATGGTCCGTGGCACGATTGGCGCAGGTGACATCGTTGTCCGTCAGGACGCCGCCACTGGCAAAGACTCGACTGCTGGCCTGAATCGGGATGTGAGCAAGGCGTCCGAAATTACGCGTGACGAAGAGCATCGGACTGATTTGTATGTGACGAAGTCTTCTACCGATGCAGTGCTGAGTCCGGTCGACACTGTAAATGGCTGGATCGGCGACGCCAAACAATACGGAACGCGTCAGGAGCGGGTTCTCGCCGATGGCGTGAACGGAATTCGTGCCTCTACGCTGACGAGCGAAGACAATCCTGCCGAAGCTAAAGGGCTCTTAGGTGTAGAGCAATCCCTCGCATTCGGTAAGAAACTCGTGGCTGGCGGCATGGCTTCTGGAGCCCTTAACGGCGTATTCACTGCGCTGGACAAGATGGCCAAGTCGGCGGCTGAGCTTGAGAACTGCGGAGAGAAATGCATACAGCGGGTTGAAAACAATAACGCTACATCTTCGACCATCTCCGGCCCAGGCCGCACGCAGGAGCTGCCAGCCAGCCCGGTCAATCCTGAGGAATTTAATATCCTCATGGAGGATGCTGCCGAGTTTTCGCAAACGATACCGGTCACGCAGATTGAAACAGCGATAGCGATGGCGCAGGTCGTGATGGGACCGATGAAATTCATCATCAGCACCGCAGCCAGCTATGCGGCCAAGCAAGTCGTCGGGGACCAAGTTGATGAGTTAAAAGATCAAGCCGCCATCAAGCTGGTTTCTTTCTTCACCCCTCTGACTGAGGCTGACGTCGTACGTATCGACGCGCTGGCTAAAGAGGACTACGCGAACAAGGTAAAGGGCGCGGTGTTCGATGGCAGCACTGAGCTCATTGGCGCGAAGTTTGTGGTCGACACTGCAGTGCAAACTGCTATTGGCGGCATCGGCAAGGCGGGTGGTAGGATTATTGGGGTTGTTGGTAGCAGAGAAGGCGTCGACGCGACAACTGGTAAGGGGGGCGCAGATGACATTCCGCTTATCAATGGAAGGAAACCAATGAATAACCAATATGCAGGGAGTACTCACCCGTCTGGAGTGAAGTTTAATAAGCAAGGCTTCCCTGATTTTTCCCCTTATGCAAAGGTTCAGGTTGAAATTAAAGGTTTGACGGGAAATTATACAAAAGATGCTGCAATGGCCAACAAAGCCGCTGGCTTAAAAGGCACTCCAGATGGATATGTTTGGCATCACGTTGAAGATGCGAAGACGATGCAGCTAATAACTAAAGAGATACATAATGCTGCCCGCCATACTGGTGGTGCTGCGGTACTGCGAAATCAATGATTTAGGAGGGGTTGTAATGCGCGTAAATTTCTCTAAAAGTAAAGCCGTCAACCAAAAAGATATAAGCGATTTTTCGCGGGCTTTTGGTTGTTCACTACCTGATCAGGTAGTGGATTTTTTTCTAGAATTCAACGGTTCAAAGCCCGAAACGAATACTTTTTCTGTCGGTGATGATAATGAATCGGGTGTTAATAAACTGATTTGTATATCTGAGGTTTTAGATGAGCGTAAGTTTTTAGATTTTATCGGAATCAAAGTTTTTCCGGTTGCTATCGCTGAAGGCGGTAATTATGTTGTGATTGATCTCAATCAAGGGCAGAGTGTTTTCTTTTGGGATCACGAAAAACCAGCAGAAATGACTTTTTTGGCAAGCGATATTCAAGAGTTTTTAAACGGGCTGGTACCGTTTGACCCAGATAGTATAGAGCTTAAAGAAGGGCAAGTTGAGTCTGTGTGGATTGATCCCGACTTTCTTAAAAGTTTGAAGTGAATAGTGAGTGATGAGATTGGTTTGACTCGGAAGAGAAGGAGAGACGGGGTCAGACCACGATAAAAAGAATTGAAGTCGCATTGCGCCGGTCAGATTACGGTTAGATAACAAGCTCTTTAATAATTCGGCATTTATTTCTGTGATTATCCGATGTTCTCCCGTAGCGTCGAGTGCCATGTTCGTAACAAGTGCGGATACTAAGCAGGTGGCTTCAGCTTTTTTACTAGTTATCGTTAGCTTTAAATACGTCCCTATGCCAACAACCGCCTGGCCCTCAATGGCGTCCTGATCACCGGTCGTGATGTATTTAATGGTGGTCTGACCCCGATTCTCCCCCAATATGTCAACTCAGACAGGAAGTTGGATGCAAACAAATGCGCGCTTCAAAGTTGAGGGCGGACAGATGACAACGCCGCTTGGGCAAGGCAAGGCTATCGATATCCTCAATCAGAACATTGTGGACTTTGCGTTGGCCCCTAAAGGAGGTCATTGATGTTGTTGTGCTTAGAAAAGGCGAGCGGGTCGATGAAGTTGGTATATAAGCACTCCGAAAAGCTAAAGGCTGACCCGGAGCGGGTCGCAGCGGCACAAGCGCTTACAGTCAATCAATCTAAACCCGCACTAGGACTTAAAGGCACATATGGGCTTTATGGATCGCCAGAGTGGTGGGTAAATATCCAGCAGCGAAAAATGCCGTTATTGTTCGTTTCTGGTATCGTTCACCGTGCGTATGTCGCAAGCCAGGACGGCGGCAACGAAAACAATGGTATCGATTTACTGTTGGATGATGGCTCAGTTCGTGCTGAAGGTATTTATGTCAACGATAAGACAGATATCTCACTCTTCCGAGTTGGATGCCGAGTACAGATTGTATTTGCGCTAGATGAATTAAAAAAACAGCCTGCACCGGACGGCGGCATAAACTATTTGGAAGTTCCGTTAGAAATAGCGGTTTCATTGGAACCTGTCACCACATCTGTCTAGAGTAAAAGGCAAAGGGAACTGGGGTCAGACCACGATTGTTTTCATAATCGCCACACCCTTGGTTTAGTACATTTGAATGTTTTTGGTGTTTGATGGCGGAAATCGGGGTCAGACCACAATAAAAAGCATTGAAGTCGCATTGCGCCGGGAACAGATAAGGCGAGATAACAAGCTCTTTAATAATTCGGCATTTATTTCTGTGGTTATCCGATGTTCTCCCGCAGCGTCGAGTCCCATGTGCGTAACAGGTGCGGATACTAATCAGGTGGCTTCAGCTTCTTTAATAGTTATCACTAGTTCTGAATACGCCCCTATGCCAACAACCGTCTAGCCCCCAGTGGTGCCCTGGTCACCGGTCGTGATGTATTTAATGGTGGTCTGACCCCGATTCTTTGGAAGGAGTAATTCATGAACTACTATCGCTTGAAAGACGACGTTCAGTACCCGGGAAGATGGCTACTTGGCGACGTTCTGGATGTTGATAATTGGGTGCTTGTTAGTCAAGGAGGGGGCGCAGGCCCCGTGCAAATCGAGCTATATCGTGATGGCGTAGAGCTAGACTTTACTTTTTCTGAGGTGTACGGAGTTCCTGTAGTAAGCGCTAAGGTGAAAAATATTCTAATCGGTTTGCCTGGACTGGAATTCATCCCTGCATCCGTAGTGCCTCCAATAAGCAGCCGTGACTTTTACATTGTCGTGGTTTCAAAGCAGGTGGATTGCGTAGACGAAGATAAGTCCGGAGAAAAACGGGGTCAGACCACGATTTTTCGTGTGAGAGTCATCCTTGGTGAGCCCCAATAAGCAGGCATAAAGTTTTCATCGGCTTAATAATTGTCTAACCCGCAAAAAATCAAAGCGGGTTAAGTAATAATGTTTCCAAACAAGCCATCCAGCGAGCTAAAAATTTACCGAAGGGAATGCAGCAGCAAGTCGTTATTGATGTGCGTGGCCAGATGATAACTGTAGACCAAGAAAGAAATATAATTAAAGTTATTGTTTAGTAGTCGAATGGAGCAATCAAGCCAGAAGCCATTGAATTTAAGAGGAACTGATGAAGAGTGTAGGTTTTCAAGGTGGTAGCTCAATTTTTGAGCTTGGCATGGCTTCGGATATGGTTTGCTTTTTTTCTGTGATTAGAGAAAAAACTGAGCTATCAGGAAGTGATCTTATTATATTAGATCGACTGTTTCGTCGCTATTTGCGCCTTGAGGATTTAAAGGGGGCGACGATTTTTATGTTGAAGTCCAAAGAGTGCTTGTCTGGCATTTCTAACTGCATTATTGAGTTGGAGAGTTTGGGGTGGGTTTCAAGTAATAGTTGCTTAGATACGACATGCTTAAATTATGCGGAAGTATTCAGTAAGTATTTCGACGGCTTTGAATATTGCGTTGATTCAGCTAAGGGGTTCTATGAGGACTGGGGAGTATACAAGCCTGTCAGAACGATTGTTTGTGATATGCCTGATTACATGATCGAAAAACTTCGGCCATTACATGAGTATGACAATCTTGGTCCTAATGATTCGCCATTCTGGCTGCGTTAGTTTTTATTTGACCATTTCTATGTGACTGAGGGAACTGGGGGCAGACCACGATTGTTTTCATAATCGCCACACCCTTGGTTCAGTACATTTTAATGTTTTTGATGTTTGATGGAGTAAATCGGGGTCAGACCACAATAAAATGCATTGAAGTCGCATTGCGCCGGGAATAGATACGGCGAGATAACAAGCTCTTTAATAATTCGGAATTTATTTTTGTGATTATCCGATGTTATCCCGCAGCGTCGAGTGCTATGTTCCTAACAGGTGCGGATACTAAGCAGGTGGCGTCAGCTTTTTTTAATAGTTATCGCGAGCTCTAAATACGCCACTATGCCGACAACCGTCTGGCGCGCATGGCGCCCTGATCACCGGTCGTGATGTGTTTAATGGTAGTCTGACCCCGATTCTCCACAATGCGTATCTCACTGATATTCAGAATTTGACAGGTCGGCAGTTTACGCCTCAACAGTTGGACCTCTTGAAGGCCGACCTACGTCAAAATACGTATACGCGTCTATCCAAAGAAGAGGTGGAGTTGAACCGGATTGATTTTGACAGGAAATTGCCAAGTATCCGAAAAGAATGGGAAGCAAATACTGGACAAAGTTGGCCCAAGGAAACCTACACTGATGGGTCAGGCGTTGAGAGAGTCAGAAATTATGATGCTCACCATGTGATTGAAAATAAATTTGGAGGGAAGGCTGAATGGTGGAACATTACACCCGCTTTGCGAGGTGTCGAACACCAGGGCGGCATTCATAGAGCGCAAGGTCCAGCAGAAAAAATATTTGGTAGATAATGATGAAAAACTTAGAAGAAGCACGGCAGCTTATAGACGCCATCACATCCGCTGAGCTGTATGAAGGAGACTTCGGTCATCCCATTTCTGACCGTGCAGCCATACTCATGGGTGTTGACGAGGCAGAGCAAAATAATGTGCCTAGTGACTATCTGGAGTTTCTTGCAGAGCTGGGAACCGGTGATCTCGACGCCGCCTTCTATGTAGACCCAGCGCCAGCTAAGTATTCCTCTATAGTTGGCAAAGAGGTGGAAGAATATAAGGGGATGTATGTATTTGCAGGGAATCAAAGCGGTGTGTTGTATGCCTTTGACTGCGAAAACGATTGGTCTGTCGTAGAGATCAGCTCTGAAAATGATGGGTTTGCATGCGTATCGGTGAGCTTCTCTGAGTTTATATTAGCGAAGCTTAAATATATTAAAGAGCTTGTCGATTGGCGTGCTGCTCACTGAATCTTTTAATGAGCCTTGGACCTATCGGCTGGCGGGGCCAGACCGTGAAAAAAAACGGGGTCAGACTGCGATTGTTTTCGTAATCGCCACACCCTTGGTTCAGTACATTTAAATATTTTTTGTATTTGACGGAGAGGCAGCAGTGAAAAAAGTGACACTCCTAATGTTGGTTGCGGCCTTGGCAGGATGCCAATCCAATGTCAGAAGCTCCGCACCAACGCTGCTCAAAGACGGCGTTCAACTGCAGCAAAAACAGGTGGTCGCGGATGCTGAGCACGCCAAGATCATCATGAGGTCCACCGGCTTCACTTATCCGGTTCTATTCTCGGTGCGCCGTGCAGCTGACCCTGATCAGCGTCCAGAGGTTCTGGGGCATGTGGTCGATTCCGGTCGTGGCAAGGTTTTTGGCTGGATTGCCAAGATGAGCGAGGTAGCCAACAGCGCAGCTGTCAAGCGCTTCCCTCAACTTGAAGTACAGGCAGATCCCGGTCAATCCATAGAGGTGATTGGTGAGTCCAGAGTCATCCAGGAGAACGGGCTTTTCCCAGACTCTGTTGTGTACGACTGCGGCCCCATGCGTTCGATGTTCAAACCTGAAAAGCAGAAAACCTATCTGGTTGAATTTGTGATTGTCGGAAAGGGCTGCGAACAGCATGTTTATGACGTAACTCAGCCCAATACGCGTGTACCTGTCAGCACTGAGAATGGCGCGGGCCCGGTATAGCCATCATGAAGCCTCGGCAGTTTAGTCATGGAGTAAATCGGGGTCAGACCACGATAAAAAGCATTGAAGTCGCATTGCGTCGGGAACAGATTACGGTTAGATAACAAGCTCTTTAATAATTTGGCATTTATTTCTGCGATGATCCGCTGTTGTCCCGCAGCATCGAGTGCCATGTTCCTAACAGGTGCGGATACTAATCAGGTGGCTTCAGTTTTTTTAATAGTTATTACTAGCTCTGAATACGCCCCTATGCCAACAATCGCCGGGCCCCCAATGGCGTCCTGATCACCGGTCGTGATGTATATAATGGTGGTCTGACCCCGATTCCCCCCCCGCGGCTCGGGCAGGCGGTGCATGACTGCACCGGCCAGAGCGCCAAGGAAATGGTTCGCGTAGCCCTGGTGCAGTCGAGCGCAACAATGCTGGCATGGTCCGCTCTTTATCGCTCCAGCATGATCCCCACTGAATCACGGAAAATCAACGGCGTGCGAACAACGCAGACTATCGGATCCTACGCCGAATACGGGATGATCTTGGTGGACATGCTTCGGCGCGAGCACAAGCTCGGGGAGCCCAAGAAATGACGAGACGATCCGTAGCCCTCTCGCTGATTGGCGGCATGCTCCTTCTTCTGTGGCTGTTCACGGGGGTTGAGCGTGCAGCGCGTGAGCATGGCGAGATCGACTATGAATTGTTCGCCAAGCATGCCCCTAGCTTCAAGGTTCTATTCGAGAACACCGCCCAGTGCGGCGAATGCGATCTGCGGCCTTGGGCTATGATGAGTCAGGATGACAAGGGGCGTTTCGCAGACTACTGCGCCGCGCGCTTCGGGCTCAATGAGGTGCGGCCTTGCTACGCGATCTTCGAGGAAAAGTTGCTGCCGCATCCTCCCCCCCAGAACTGATTGAGCATTTTGCTGCGCTAACTGCGGGAAAAGCGGTTCCCTCTGATCAGGCGCAGAGTTGAGGGAGAGAAAAAACGGGGTCAAACCACGATTTTGAGTAAGTCGGGAGTCAATCGGGGGCAGATCACGATAAAAAGCATTGAAGTCGCATTGCGCTGGTAACAGATTACGGTGAGATAACAAGTTCTTTAATAATTCGGCATTTATTTCTGTGATTATCCGATGTTCTCCCGCAGCGTCGAGTGCCATGTTCGTAACAGGTGCGGATACTAAGCAGGTGGCTTCAGCTTTTTTTAATAGTTATCACTAGCTCTGAAGCGCCCCTATGCCAACAACTGCCTGGCCCCCAATGGCGCGCTGATCGCCCGTCGTAATGTATTTAATGGTGGTCAGACCCCGACTCTCTACGATTGGTCGACGCCCCTGGCGCCAAAACGGTAAAGGTATGAATCTCAAGAAGACATTTCAGGTACTAGGATTGCCGGCAGTGCTGGGTGCATGTGCGGATGGAAGCATCCGTCCGCCCATCTGCACGCTTGACGCTCCGGCGCAGTGGTATGGGTTTCCACCAGCGTTGATCCCGCTGTGGAGCGATGGATCGCGGCCGACTTATATAGGCTATTGGAAACACTGGTTTGTCGACCGCGAACCCTGCTTCGTCAAGATGTATGTAGCCTCCGAGCATATGACGATCGAGATTGCCCGCACTCCCGCCCAGTTGATGGGTGTTATGGCAATGATGTCCATCAGTGACGAAGACGGTGCCACCCCAGAGCTTGAGCAATTTGCCCAAGCGGTTGGACTTGATTGTCTGGAAGCGCTGAAGGCGCAGTCACTGAATACCGGTGACGATCCCCAAGGCTTCGCCAACGTCGAATTGTTCAGCAAGCAGACACCGCTGGAGAGCATTGCTGAAGGCTCTGGCCCCTACAGCGGAGACTTTCCCAACCCGTCCGAACTCCGGCCATGGTGGGAAAGCAGTTGCTCCTTCGAAATCATCGACAGGGATATGCCCGCGCCGAAAGGTGTCCAGTTGCCGCTGTGGTTTGATCCTGATCGAGACAAAAAGCTGTTGTTTGAGAGCTTTTTGCAAGCCGGACGCTTGGACTATGCGTGGCTGACCCTGAACTCCACAGGTTGGTCGATAACCGATGCGCGGCAGGCGCTTGTGGCGTTGCAGACACGGAGCAACGACAGAGGCTTCGATGCAGTTGTGGAGTATTGGTTGTCGGTTGCGGATGTCAGCGCAGGGGGATACTGAACCCCATGTCCAACCGGAAAAAAAGGGGGCCAGACCCACGATTTTTCTGAAGAGGAATTTGTTGTTGTTTGGTGACGTTAGATTTCTATACTCGGCCCTCTAATAATCTGGTATTTGTTTTTTTTGAAAATAATACAATCTTAAGTTTCCGATTTACGTGCGCTCTAAATAGAACGTGGAGTCTTAATCTACCTCTGCTTGCGCCGCAGTATCCTTGCGTTTAATAAAAACCTGTAAATGGTATGGGTGTGAGTATGAAGCTTGAAAACCAATGGATGCGAAATATTGAATATGTCCTTTCTGAAGCTAAGGAAAAGTATTCAATTATTGAATACTCCAAAGTTGAAGGGGATCAGTTTCTAAAGTTTCCTGAGTTAGGCTTTTATTTTCAAGCCGCTGAGGATGGCCTTATAACGGCGTTCCGTATTTTTTTCACTGATCTAGATGGGTACTTTCCAGCGTCGATGGAGACGAGAGGTGATTATGCGGATCTGAAATCGGTGAGAGATATTACAAAGGCAATGGGCGAGCCCTTGAAAGAGATACCGTCCATTCGTATTCCCAGCCTAGCCCCTACATGCCCTGGCCTGCAATACCTAAGAGGAGGCAGGTTCGTAAGTTTTTATTATGATGAAAGAAGTGGGGTCATTAGGTTTGTGCATGTTAAACACGAATGCGCATTCGTTATAAATGAAGTTTTCTGCAAGTGCGAAAATAGGGTTGGTCGACGATTTTTTTCTGGACTTATTTTGCTAGTTATTGGTCAGAATCCCAGTTCTACCAAAGATTTCTAATGCAAGTGGTATCTGCAAAGTGTAGCTCAGGCTTAATTGTTAATCGTTCGCTAAATCGGGTGGCTAAACACATCATTGAGCTCTATTCTACCCTTCTACTAAGAGTTGCAACTGAGTTGGCGGCGGCAATGCCAAATCGTATAACAGTCCTGGCCAAAGGTGGGAGAGTAGGTAATGGACAATAATGAACCTCTCAGGGTTATTGGGAGTATGAAGTGGATAAAAAAAGCCTCAATTTTTCTTTTGTTGCTTGATTATGCTCTACGTAATCTTGAGTCGGCGAGCGGTACGCAAGAAAAATGTCAAGAGGCAGTTGATAGATGTTGGCTATGGCTGTCCGAACGAGGGCTCAGCGCTTATGAATTGTCATATTACCTAGATTCCGATGAAATGCAGAATGGGCCGTTGGCAGAAGAGAATTTTGCATCTGAAAGCGTAGAGCAAAATAGTTTAATTTTGATTTTGTTAGTAGTTGGTTTTTTTGCTAATAAGGCCTATAAGGTTGCAGGGATGCAAGAGCAAATGTCTGAGCCGGTATGTGAGGCGGACGAGAACTCTGCCGTAAATATTGTTGATTATATCGAGCGGATAGGTTTGTCTGATTTGTTAAGTGTTTGTCTATCTGCTAAAGCTGAGCTTTGATATAAGTTTATTTTTTAAGGAGCAGATCATTAGGATAAATTTCAAGTGAAAACGGGTTCAGACACACGTTTTTTGTGTAGGAGAGTCATTCTTGGTGAGCCCAAATAAGCAGGCATGGAGTTTTCTATCGGTTTAATAATGGTCTGACCTCTATTCTCCCTCAATCCAATGCAGCGTTGGCTCGAGTCTTGAGATCCGCACTGCAAAACGGTGGAATCAAAGTCCAAGGCGTTTGCCGTTAAAATTGGTTTGCCAGCACCCAGTAAAACAGTTCAAGCAGAAATCAAGGTGGAACCATGGCCCAAAAAATAAATCAATGTGAACGCGTGGGTGTAAACCCAAGGTGGCCCTCCTACAAGAGCGTATGTGCTCGCGTCGCTAGAGGGCCGCATGTTGAGGACGCGTTTTATGTCAACGCGATACGCGAATACATCACCAGGGAGGATGCAAGGCCTACTGGTCCGATGATGGTTCCAAATAAAAACAATGCGACAGATACCACCCCGGAAAGAATGGTGCGGGGTAGACTTCATAGGGTACTTGCCACTGCCCCAGACAACCCGCAATGGTTTCAAGAATTGGCACACTGGATGCGTTACTACCAAGTAGGCATTTGGCAGTTGTTTTTTTGGGCGGGGCAGTTTGACGTTTTGGCTAAAGCCGTAGGTAATGACAGACGCCAAAAAAACTACAGCATCCAGACCGCTGCCAACATGTTGGCCGCCATGGCGATTCTGGGCTGGAAGGAAGCTGTCATCCACCAAGGCTATTTGACCCATGCGGCGCTCAACCGTGGTCATCAACTGGTCATCGAGTATGAAGAGGAGCACCGCCGCGCCCAGGCCTTTATGCTTCGCGTGTTTGCCGATTGGGTGGGGGATGTATCGCACCTGTGGCCGGCCTATGCGTATGACGAACCCATCTACGAAGCTCTACTGGCCAACTGGCGCACCGCCAACCCCGACGACTTGTTGCCCTGCCTGCTGGCCGCATGTGACCGCCACACCTGGCAAACTGGCAGAGACAGCCAGAAGAATTCGTACGATTTCGATCAGGATTGCCACACGGAGCGCGTGCCGTTGGAAATCCTCTACATACTGCGTCTACGCCAATGGGAAGGCTTGCCCAATCCTCAGCAGATTGATCATCCGCTGATGGCCGCGCCCTTTGACCAATTGCCGCCCCAGCAGCCAGTGCATGAGTTCGACGAGTTAATGCAAGGTGTGCTCAAACGCGCAAGGGAAGACTGGCCACAGTACGATGAAGTGCTGTCTTTGCCAGCATTGAAGGGTTGAGCAGGTGCAAAAGCGACGCTCGCTTGGGATAACGCAAATTTTGTAGTTGGCGGGACTTCGGGTGTCTGCCCCTGTACCGCAAATTATGTTGGGGGTCAAAACGGGGTCAGGTCCGGTGAATGGCGTGAGTAAGGCCGGTACGCCGCATGGGGACCCGAGGATGCGGTTGGAGGGGGGCTGGTAATAAATAATTGCCGACTCTGATCCTGCTTTACGCGATGCTTTGCAAGGGGCATTGGATGCAGGAAAACCAAGGTTCAAGGTGTAACAGTCAAAGTCGGTGTTCCCGCCCCCAGTAAAACAGGTGTAGCAGAAGTTAAGGTGGAACCATGGACCAGGAAGTAATTCAGTGCGAGCGCTCGGGCGTAAACCCGAAATGGCCCTCCTACAAAAGTGTGCTGGGGCGCATAACCAAGGGGCCACATGTCTCGGATGAATATGAGATAGCCGGTATTCGCGATTACGTTACTCGCGAGGATGCTTTGCCGAAGCCTTCAATGATGGTTCCAAACAGAAACAATGCAACAGATGCTCGTGCGGAATGGATGTCGGTGACAAGGGCTCACAAAGTACTTGCCACTGCAACGGGAAACCCGCGATGGCTTTCCGAATTGGCACACTGGATGCGTTACTACCAAGTAGGCATTTGGCAGTTGTTTTTTTGGGCGGGGCAGTTTGACGTTTTGGCTAAAGCCGTAGGTAATGACAGACGCCAACAAAACTACAGCATCCAAACCGCCACCAATATGATGGCCGCCATGGCGATCCTGGGCTGGAAGGATGCCGTCATCCATCAGGGCTATCTCACCCATGCGGCGCTCAACCGTGGTCATCAACTGGTCATCGAGTATGAAGAGGAGCACCGCCGCGCCCAAGCCTTTATGCTGCGTGTGTTTGCCGATTGGGTGGGCGATGTCTCGCATCAATGGCCGGCTTATGCTTACGACGAACCCGTCTACGAAGCCTTGTTGGCCAAGTGGCGCACTCCCAGCCCCGACGACCTGATGCCCTGTCTGTTGGCCGCGTGTGACCGCCACACTTGGCAAACCGGCAAAGAGAGCCAGAAGAATTCTTACGACTTCAATCAGGACTGGCACTTGGAGCGCGTGCCGGTGGAAATTCTCTATATCCTGCGCCTGCGCCAGTGGGAAGGTTTAGCCAATCCGCAGAAGATCGATCATCCGCTGCTGGCCGCGCCCTTTGATCAATTGCCGCCCGAGCAGCCCGTGCCTGAGTTGGACGAGTTGATGCAAGGTGTGCTCAAACGCGCAAGGGAAGACTGGTCACAGTACGATGAAGTGCTGTCTTTGCCAGCATTGAAGGGTTGAACATTGTGATTTATGACTTCTCGGCCGCAGCTAATAGAAGAGTACCACGCGTTGTGCTGCCAAAATGAAGGCTTATGCTCTACCAAAAAACGGGATCAGATTACGATTGTTTTCGAGTGGCTAGCTAATGGCCGCCAAAGACGCAGGCCTATAATTTTTGATTTGCTCAATAATGGTCTGCCCCCAACTCTCTACACGCTAAAGCCGGTGTGCCTGTGGGAGCAGATTTGCACTCGCTAGTGAATTTTTTCCATCAAGTCGGGGGGTAGATTATGAGCTATGAGCACAAAGCATTTATTTTTGATATTGATGGTTTCAGTCGTGAACTTAAGCCGTTGTTGGAGAGCTGTTTGTGCTTGGGAAATATCGATCAGGTGCGGAATTTCATTGTTTCTAATAGGCAGTCTTTAGTTGACCCGTATGAGGGTTTCGCTTTAGAGGAAGACTGGGAAAATATGATTGAAACCAAGGATGTTCATCAGTATGGGGATTTCGCGCTTACAAAATATTATTCACCCACTGAGGACCGAGGGCTTGGCTTATTGTGGCATATGGTTCAAGAGCTTTTGAATGATAAGCATAAATTAACTTCCTCACCTTTTTTAGGCGTGCCGTTAGGTTCAGGTGAAGTTTTCTTTGATCCTGGAAAAATGGGTTCTTACTTTCAGTCTCAAAATAAGGTGGCTGAAAGCCTAAGGAAGATTTTAGAGGTCGAAGGAAAAGTTCCAGATGATGCGCTTGAGGCTGTTAGAGTTTTTAAAAAAATGCTTGAGCAGGCGATGTATGAAAAAAAGGAGTGTATATAACATTTTAAAAAAGTACAGCTTGGGCGGTCTACGAAAGGGAAAATTGATAAGTATGGTTAAGGGGAATATTCATTTTTCAAGAGCTTCTAAACTTAGTCGCTTAGAAGTTTGGGTCACACATCCAAACTCCGACCCTCGAATCTCTTCTCCTCACAATGTGGGCGTAAGAGAAATAGCTGCTTGGTTGTCTGATGACGTGAATAGCCATTTGTCAGCGGTTGGATGGATTGAGCGCTTGGAGTCTTTAGGCAGTGCAGGGGCAAAAGGATCTTTAGGAACAGGTAACGCACATTATGTGGGTGCCGTTAACGAGTACATATTTCTAGAGTGTGGATTCGTAGATGACTTTAAAGTTTTGATACGAAGGGGCCATGTTATTTCAGTACTAAAGTTTTACATCAGCGCTCTTGAAGGATGTGCGACAAATACATGTCTTGAAGTAGAGTGCGAGGTGGAAGGTGAGCAAGCTTTAAATCGCTACCTTGAGCTGGGTGGGCGGTTAGGTCTCACCGATATGGAAATAGCTGAAAACACCCGAAAAATTAAATCGTTAAAAAAAAACCATAAACCTCAACGGGGGTAGGCGCAAAAGCAATAGGGGAAATACCAGCCACCATATCGCTGGCTTCACCTTTGCTGAATAAGGCAAGAACAGGAAAAAACGGGCAGACGACGATTTTTCTAATGCTTTCCAAATGTTGGAGTAGTTGCCGACGTTTACGATAAACTTGAACAGGCGTTAAAATTTATGATTCTATGATACCGTCTGCAGCAAGTGACTTTCTACGAAGCCTCACCGGTAAACAGGTCACTAAACTGGTTAGGTACAGCTGGTGAGATTCATTTGAAGTTGCCGCTGAATGTGATATTGAGGAAAAACTAGCATTTTCATTGACGGCAGGACCGTTAACCGTTTAGCTAGAAGGCGGTGTAATTATCGGGCTTTCCAGTGACCTGTCTCTTAATAGCGTCATTGTTTGGGATGAAGCTAAAAGGGATGTAAGTAAAGTTAACAACTCCCTGAAGAGAGGTGACGAGCTATTCGCTATTACTGAATCTGAAAAATTTTTACTGATTTTTGGAAGCAAATTGTCGGCTGCCGCGTAATTGGGATGACAATGCTCAAGTGCAGGCGCATGAATGCGAAGGAACTCCAATGCTCTAGCGAAGTAGGCTTGCGTTTTAGTTTTTCAGGAGGCAAAAGTTTTGTTATATCCTACGGACTTCATGATAATTCTGATGGTTTTTCAGTTCTGGAATAGTCACAACTGGTTGTCGTTGAGTTGGAGGAGTTTCCGATAAAAATAACGGTGAATCAGTTGTAGCTCGAGAATACAATTAGCTATCTTGGAGTAGCGACCAGCGCCAAGTGGTATAAAGCGAGTAGGATATCGAAATTTTCTAGAATAACCAATAAGTAGATGCCATAAAAAATTTTGAATTGTTTTTACAGCAAAAGAAAAACGAGCATTTTCTTGATGGTCTTTGTGCCATGGGAACGCAAAGTTTAAAAGCCTTTCTTGAACTTAATCATGACGTACCAAGGGACTATAGACACTTTACGAAAGATTATGGTGTCGGCGAAATAAAAGCTGTAGGTTTCATGCGTTACGAGGGTTTTCTCGATCCCTGCGATATTTTTGACGCGGAGACAGCTGAACTATTTAAAAATATCGTTTTTTTCGGAGACGACATGCAGGGACACACCGTCGGCTTTGATAGGTGTAATGGTTGGGTCGTCGTGGAGGTTGATTCTTCTGATATGAGCCTTCGCAAGGTTTGTGATAATTTTTCTTCGTTTCTATATCGACTTTTAAGCTAATGCTTTGCTTTGGCAGTCCATTTTGGCGCGGACTAGTTTGCTTTTTGTATTAGGAGATGAATATCAAAGCAAAAACGGATCAGGCCACAATCTTTTTTTGAGTTTTATTTTCTAATAACAGTTTGATTCCAATCCTTTAACATGTTGAGGATAAATGATGCTCTTTGACCCCATCAAAACCCGATTTAATGGTTTCAGTGAGGGAATGCTTAAGTGGCAATTAGAGGCGCAGTATGATCCACGGCGGCCAATGGGGAATGTTGCCAGTTCTGATTTGTCCGATGTGATTTCAGCATGGCTTGTAGGGCTCCACGGCGAGATTGCCCCCGTACTTCCCCGCTCTCTGCAATGGATAGACAAGGCCATAGGAATCGACGAGGAGTTTGGGCCGGACATCAATGCTCACAGGGCAACGTTACATTGGGCTAAAGCTTTGGGTGAGTGGATGGACACGAGCCGGGATTCTGAAGGCGAGTGGGACCTGGCACGTGTGTATGAGGAAGCGCGCTGGCGTTATGAGCCTCGGCCATGGTCCGCGCACGAGATCGTCAAAAGTGGTTTGGACGACTATATGGCTTTTGCCTACCAAGGCGGGGAGCATGACGATGGCTTTGAGGCGGGCATCGAGATGTATCAGCGTTGGACGGGTAAGACAGAGGTCTCGCTATCAAAAGCGTTGAAACCCAGGGACTTCGGCTATGCGTTATGTCTTCACCGGACAGCCACTCAGCAGTTTGATGAAGATGATTTACTGAAGGCAGGCAAGAAAATGCTTCAAGCGAACCTACAAGAAACATGGTTAGGAGGCGGGCAATATATTCGTGCCGCTACGTGGTTGAAAATCGTTCACTGGCACTACGATCAAACACTGACCCCCTTGCAAACTGTCTTAAAGGCTTACGACGATATGCCAAAGGTGTCACGCCCGGATTTTTTGCTGTAAAAGTCGGTTCTTCAACATATAGGTTTTTTGGGGGGGGGGGAATTAGGTAATAACTCAATCCGTTTTTAATGCATCGACCTTGACAAGGAGCATAAATGTCGAGTTTTGAATGCTATTTCCTGGACTGCGAAGTCGATACTGCTCCGGATTTGCGTAGTTACGCTGACTTCTTTCTAAATTATCAGCCTTCATTATGGCGTAGGGGCGGTGGCGACGGCGTGTTCACCTACACGAGTGATTCCGGTGACACTGCGGATTTAACGGTGCTTGAAAATGAGTCCTTCGGAATTTCCGTCAGATACAACATCAGGACTGGCGGAGTAAGGAAAGGTCATGAGTACTACTCCGTTGCCAATCGTGAAGCGGTTAATCAGGTTGAGGATGTTGGGGATGATCAGTTCGCGCCATTGGGTTCGTTTTTGAAGCCTGAGACAGCGTGGCAAGCGGTGGAGGATTTCTTTGCTAATCCACTTGAGAAGTCTGAGCGGATTGAGTGGATCAACTCCGATGAGGTGGCTTGGCCGACTAGCTCGTAACGCGTTATCTGCTACCAAAAATATAAATTACTGAATTGAAATACATCTTTTGTAGGAGCTCGCCCCTGTGTCCCTGACACCGCGCTGTCGCTAAGCAAACGGATGCCCCTGTAGGAGCCAACTTGTTGGCGAGACGTCGGACCCGCATCGTCAGAAATTCCGCTTCGCCAACAAGTTAGCTCCTACAAGCTCTGCGTTTCAAATCCATTATTGGAGTGATGTTTGATAGGAGCTCACGAGCACCGCGAGGCAGCGATGGCGGTCCAATTGCTCCGCGACAGCGCGGTATCAGGAACACAGGGCGGTCTCTCATAAAAAAGAGGGTCAGGTATTTAAGATGTCGGAAGGGAACAAAAATGAACACGATCTCAGATCCCGATTTCGGCGAGCTTTGTCTAGGCAGTGACGAAATCTGGACAGGCCAGTGCGAGGTTTTATTCTTTGCCGCGGCATTCAACGTAGAACTGGTTGTTCAGACGTTCGATGATGATCCGATTTCACCGGTCCAGAGGGCTGCTTTCAGGGAGTTTGAGTCAAATAAAGAGCTCATCTGCCAGAGGGTGGAGCAGGCGCTGTTTGCGTTCTACACCGAAAATATCGAGCGCTATCGCGAGTGTTTCAGTCCCGACGAGGTGAACGTCAAAGCTCCAAAAATCGAGACACTCAGTGGTCTGCGGGATTTGCTTGTGCTGAGGTGCGTCAAGGTGATGTTCAATTTTGAAGGCGACGAGCGCGACATCGGTTTTGTATTTGACGCTACGTTCGACCCCGAATTGGGTATCGGTGTTTTGGTGACTAATAGCTTAGTGAGCGCTGTGGACGTCCAGGATTTTTTGCTCGGTTAAAGCTCGTCGACAAATATTTTTTACTCAAGGATATATCCCGTGTTTCTGGACTCTATTTTGCCCGCACGGATTGTTATGTATTTCCCATGGAGGAGAGTATTCATGTTTCCTGAGTCTGGTATTAATACGGGAAAGCCGCACGCGAAAAGTATCGTGAGTCAGGCCGGGCGGATACGGAAGGTCAGGTCACTTGCGGCCAATCATGATCAAGGCAAGAGGTGATGCAGAAACCCCGCCAATTCACCCATGGCGCAACGACGTATGTCTTAGCCAGCCCTTGGCGTCGACTTGTCGCGCAGATTATCGACGTACTCGCCGCGAGCCTGATCGTTGCTGTATGCGCCTTACCGCTCTTGCTTATCTCGCATGCTTTGGGCGTTATCCTGGCGCCGCTGGCCTATGCATATCTTCTTTTTGCCGATGCCATATGGAACGGCCAAAGTGTCGGAAAAAAGGTGATGAAAATCGTCGTAATGGACGAACAGAACCTCGTCCCGTGTAGCTATCTTCAATCTTTCGTGCGCAACCTGATGAAGCTGTTTTTACTGTTCATCGATTGGGTGTTCATATTCTTTGATTCGCAAAAGCGGATCGGCGACATGGCCGCGTCCACCATCGTCGTAAACCAGATACCGGTTGGTAATAATGCGCCAGCCAAGGCAACGCCCCCAACCAGGCGCATAGACCCGAGCAACGAGGTATATCAGACCTTGCATGGTGTGCCAGCCAGTGCTGATTACGCCGTGGATGCCACGGATCTTGACCTGGAGGACATCCCGAAAGAACGCATTGAAAAGGTCAATGCGCTATTGAACAGCGCGGATGAGAGCGTCCGATACGAGGCTGCGAAACTGCTCGTCAATTGGGGTTTTCAACATGCCCTGCCGCATCTCGCGGTTTTTATCGACGAGCTGAAGGGTGGCTTCATTGATCACCACCTTCATGGGTTTGATAACACGCAAAAACATAACCTCGCTGCATTAACCCGGTATTGGGCGATTCAGTCTGACGAGGGGAATGGGGAGCAAGCCAGGAAGGATATCTATCCTCTGATTTCAAAAATCATCGCGCTGTCCAACACTCAGCCTTTTCAAATTGCCGGTATGTTCTGGCTGGTCAAAGAGCATGGGATGACTGAGTATCTGCCTGCATTGAGGGCTCATCTGGCGAGCATCATTGATCATCCGGATGACTATTACTGGAAGATTTGTGATGTGGTTACGCTTCTGCATGCGGTGGACGCGGAATTTTTGAATGAGTTTTTAGGGCAGAAGAATATCGCTCTCGATCAATATCTGATCAGCGAAAAGGGTGACAAATCAGGCCCCGATATCTGATGAAAATACTCAGCGCATTCAGAATCCTGGCCGTGCCTCTTGGCGGGGCGCTGAGTTTTGGGCTCTTCATGCCCTTTATCAGTGGGCTGCATCTTGTCATCGTCGGCATGCTGCTGGGGTTCATCGGCTCAATGCTTGTGGGCATTCCATTCCTGTTGATAGGGGATCGGTGTTTCCCCGGCTTCAAAGCTCGCCATGTGCTTAGTAGCGTGTTGCAGATCTTATTCATCTACGTTCTTTACAGCGGATTCAAACCACGATTATGGATAGCTGCCATAGTGATTGGCGTGGTACTCGGCCTGCTCTATACCGCCTTTGATAGATATCTGGTGAGATACGCGGCGCGCAGTCCGGTGCCGCAGATGAGCAAGGCTTACGTGTTTGGCATTCCATTATGCGGAGGCAGCTCGTTGGCCGTGGTTGCCACGTGGGCGTTTGCCTCTCCCTCTGAAATAGTGCCCTCTTTGATCTTCAGCTTTCTGGTGGGTGCTGGCATTGCCATGCTCGTTGGCTGGCCCGTTCTGTGGCTGACCGATCGCCTTCTTACCCATCGCTTGCGTTATATCGTGGGTGGGACTGTCAGTGGGTTTTTGATCTGGCTGCTCTTCGGTGCACCCGGCTTGCTGCCCCTTCCGACCGGACAGTACATGAATTATCTGGTGGATCAGCTCGGTCCGAGAATGCTGACGTTTGTTTGGTTTGGATGCGCATCCGGTCTGCTATTCACGGGTTATGACGCACTCTATTCAAGGTTCATATTGCGGCGAGGGGCAACAGGCCGTCAGGAGGCTGTGGAGGCAGAGCGTCCCGCTGATTGAGCACTGCGAACCGTCGCACGCTCATGGTTTGGCGGTGTGAAACTTGTTCCCAATTCCCCAGTCAGATCAGCGCCGATTTCGATCATCAGAGCAGCCCGTCCCATGCGCCTGATTTCTCGCTTCACCTCGCTCTGCTTCATCGCCTTGCTCCCACTGCTCGCCAGCCACGTGCATGCAGGCGAGACGCAGCAACTGGTCTCGATTATCAACGACTATCGCGCACAGCCTTCGCGCTGTGAGGGGCGGGCGGTGCGTGGGTTATCGCCGCTGGAGTTGAGGCAGGATCTGGCGCTGCCCATTGGTTTTGCGGGCGACATGCGCAATACCTTGAAGGCCTCCGGTTATCGGGCCGTGGCCGTGCGCAGCATTCGGTTGGTCGGCGCTCAGGATGCCAAAGGCGCGTTTGCCATGCTGCAGAGTCGTTACTGTGGCGCTTTGCTGGACAGCCAATACGCCGACATCGGCATCACTCAGTCAGGTCGGGAGTGGCGACTGGTATTGGCCAAGCCGTTGCTCGATGGTCATCTGGGTGATCAGCAATCGGCGGGCAAAACCCTGTTGGCTCAGGTCAACGCAGCACGTGCCAAGCCGCGCATGTGCGGTCGCCAACCCTACGCTGCTGCGCGGCCTCTGACATGGAATGCCACGTTGGAAAATGCCGCGCTAAGGCACAGCCAGTCGATGGCCAGCGGCGGTTACTTCTCCCATCAAGACCCCAATGGCGATGTCGCCAAAGACCGCGCCCGCGCGGCGGGCTACAACGGGCGTCAGGTGGGTGAAAACATCGCCAGCGGTCAAGGGGCGGCGGATAAAGCCATGCAAGGCTGGCTCGCCAGCCCCGGCCACTGCGCCAACCTGATGAACCCGATGTTCACCGAGGTGGGCGCGGCGTATGCCACTAACCCGAACAGCCAGGCCGGGGTGTACTGGACCATGATGTTTGGGGCGCCTTGATACTTGGGTCTCAGGCCTTCATTGGCGCGAGTTTCTTGCAGTTTTCCTTGCGGGCAGGGTACTGCTGGCACTTGAGCCGCACGCTCTGTACCTGAGTGTCGTTTTTCAATCGTTGGTTCGCCACCAGCTTCTCGGTGATGAACAGTTCTTCCGAACCCAGGTTGCGTTCGGCCTTGTCGATCATCGCCAGCGCTGCCTGTGGGTCATCATGCTTTAGGTGTTCGTTGATCATCAGTTCGTATACCGATGGCCCGGCCAGCGACCAGTCCTTGATGGACTCAAGGTCTTTCAGCGCTTCGCGATTTTTGCCTTGTGCGGTATTGACGTTGAAAGACGCGCGGCGGATCCCGGGCTGATCTTTGACCGGTGAGGCCAACGCCAGTTTAGTGAAGGCTGCTGCTTCATTGGGCTGTTTCTTCTGCAGTGCGTCTTGTGCCGCGTAAGCATCCTTGTATCCCTTTAGCGCGGCGGCCACCGGTGTCGCATCGCGGACCTTCGGCCAGCTGCGGCTATCCACCCGCGCACGTCTTTCCTGCTTGTATTCACGTTGCAGGTACTGGCGCAGCTCATCGTCACGATCCAGTGGCGACATGTGCGAGCGATTGAAGTAATCGCTCGCAGCGGCGATGCTGGTTTCCAGCCCTTGCTTCATGAATATATCCAGCTCTTTAGTGAGCGCATTGATATTCATCTGCTTGATCGACTGTTGGACGGCGGCTTTGCGCTCATCCATAAAGCTTTCAAGCATCGGTTTCTGCTTGCCCTGAAAGTCGCTCAACCGCTGCAGGGTCTGGCTAGCGGCTCTGGGCGCATAGCCTGCGCGGATCATCAAGTCGGTGCCGAGCAAGTCTGCCTGATCTTCCTGAGCCCGGCCCCAGGCAGTGCTCCAGATATTGTCGGAAAAGCTGTTGATCAACGCGGTGTAGAGCACGGTCTTGCCGACGGTCTTCTGAGTGCCAACGGAGTCTTTACTGATGAATTTCATCTTGCCTGAGCTACGATCAACACCCGTATCGGCGACCATCGCACCCAGTACCACTGTGCTTGCCACGTTGATCACCATGCCTTTCTGTTCCTGAAACGCAGCCGTGCGATCGTGGTGGTGCAGCAGCACGTGGCTCATTTCATGGCCCAGCATCGCAGCGATTTCGTCTTCGCTCTTGACGTTTTCCAGCATGCCTAATGGGACGAACAGATTGCCGTAAGGATCAGCGGTCGGGCCAAAGCTATAGCTGTCGACAAGGCGAACCTGCAGCGGCGGCAACTCGCCAGGCCAGCCTTTGGACAAGCGCGTCACAATGCCCTGGAGGTAGGTTTGCAGCAGCGGAATATCGACCAGATTTTGTTGCCGGGTTTCTGAGGCGGGGATGGTCCGTCCGTCGTAGCTCAAACGTTGTTTGCTCTGACGTTGGGCATCAAGCTTGTAGTAAGCACGCACATCGGGATGCTCGACATAGCGGCCCGCGACTCTGGATTGAGTCGATGGCCCGACCAGATTCATGAACGCGGTATCAGCCCCTTTCAGGGTATTGCAACCGGCCAGCAATTGACTCGCCAACACGATACCCAGCAACGAAAATCCCTTCATGCGTGCTCTCCTTACGGCTTGTTGCAGCCGGCACCGTAGCCCATGGTTGAGTTGTTCTGGCTATCTGTCGACTTGCCCGGCTGCAGTTTCTGGCAGGGTAGGTCGACCCCGTTGAGAGGTGGGTTCACGCGCAAGTCCTGGTTATCCAGCCAGACCTTCTGCCCTGCCAGTTCGACCTGTACCAAGTCCAACGCCTCGTTGTATTGCAGAACCGGGATTGGTTTGTTGGGAGCGTCTTTTTTCGGAAGATCACGAAGGTAATTGCGCTGTTCGTCAAACACCTCTAGCGGATCGGAGAGGAACCCTTCCACGTTACTGCCAGCTGAAAGCGCAAACTGGCTGAAGAGGGCGGTCAGTAAAAAAGCGGCAACTCTGGTCATCCTTGATTCCTTGTCTCAAAGCGATAAAAGAGGTATCAGCCCTTGCGGGCCTCGGCCTGTTCACTGAACAGCGCCAATGAAATCAGCAGTACGGCGAGTACGTTTACCGGCGTGATATGCATGTGATGCAGCGCCCAACTGGTCAGCCCGAGTGCGAGCAACACCAACAGCCAGGACGGCCATGCCCGACCGAAAAACCAGCCTCTAAAACCCTGCCAGCGGTTAACCCCACGCTGCGCTTCCCGGCAGCGCTCATGCAAGGCCTTGAGCAACACAATCATCCCCAGCAGGAAGAGTTCGATCAGGTCGAGCTTGTTGATGTCGACGTTGGGGAAGCTGTCGGGGTCTCGGTCGTAATTCATCCCCAGAGTTATCAGGTTATCCAGCGCCATGGCGTGCACGTAAACGCCGGGAATCTTGCCGTGCACGGGCGACTGAACCAGGTCGGCGGTAGACGTGATATTGGCCCCGACCAGCACCAGACGATCCTTGAGTAACCCAGTGATCAACGCTCGATCTTCAGTCGAAGTGACTTCCAGATCGCTGGCCGTGAGCGTGAGGGTATAGGGGCATAAAGTGGGAGCCGCACTGCCCAACTTCCAGAAAACCGCCCGCAGCAGTTGTTTGGCTACGTCGATGAACACACCGCTTGAAGTCGCGCAGTCTGAGATGTCGGCGATTTTGCTCTGCTCGGGCGAGAGCTTGAAGCCCCATTGCACGGCCATCGGCGGCGCCTGTGATGCGGCTTGGGCGTCGGCTGGCAATTCGGCACAAGTACGGCCTTGGCAGTATTCGCGGTACAGCGCGAGCGCCGGGGATTCCATGACGCCCTGCGGGGTTTTGAGAGCCAGGGGATACTTGTCGCCCAGCCCGTTCCACGACACCAGCGCTGGTGTGCTGACCTGTGCGAGGGGCGTCAGGGTGTTGGTCTGCCCGTTCTGGCCACGTACTTCCCCAGTGTTGGCCAGTGATAGCCCGATCCCCTGGCGCTGATACCGCTCGAAAACTCGGGTCAGCAACTGACTGCCCTGAGCGGGATCGCCCAGGGAATGGTCATGGCTATAAAGAAGATCGACGAAAACGGCTTTGGGCTCGAAGCTCAGCAAGCGCTTGAACAGCTTGCTTTGCGCGCTGTAAGGCATCGGCCAATAAGTGTTATTGCGCAGCAAATAAGCATCGTCGATGATCACGACCGCAATCTGCTGTTGCCCGATACTGCTGTAACTGCTGGCGAAAACGCGATTGAGCCAACGCGCTGAAGCGTCGTCGCTGGACCTCGACAATCCGAACGGATCAAGCACCGCCATCAGTACAACAAGAGCCGCGAGTAAGTACTGTCGGCCTGAAAACAACGAAGAATTAGCCGACATCCCTATCTCGACAGCTTCAAATAAAGGAGCGTTTTAGAGGAGTAAGGGTGTCGCTGTCAAGGCTAAGTGCCATCATGACGCCGTTGCGATTAAAAAAGTGCCGATGCTGCTTCCCATTACATGCAGATAGTTGATCTTGTTGGAGCGGCATGCCGGTCTTGCATTTACTTCAGCAAATCCTGAACTAAATATTTGCACCCACCGATTTAACTCCGCCTCGCCTTTGAACACTCTTTGCTCGTCCTGCCCTTGGTTCGTCCGGGCAGAGCACGGCCACGCCTGTATCCCAATAAGAAGGCTGGCAATGTTCCAGTAGATTTTGCACTGCCCACACATCCTGCGATCCCGGCAGGAAAAACAAATGAAGCGGCCCGAGCAGGCGTTTCGATAAAAACCGTGACAGGCATTGAGAGGCGGCAACATGAGCGAATCCCACCCAACCCGGATCGAGAGTTTCGGCGTCGAACAGATTCCTGACAGCGAACGCACGGCGACGCCTTTTGACCTCTTCCGCATGATCTTCGGCGGCAGCAATACGTTCTCTACGGCGGTACTGGGTAGCTTTCCGGTGCTGTTTGGTTTGTCCTTTGAAGCCAGTGTCTATGCCATCGTGCTCGGCGTGTTGCTGGGTGCGATGATCCTTGCGCCCATGGGCTTGTTCGGGCCGCTCAATGGCACCAACAACGCTGTTTCTTCCGGGGCGCATTTCGGCGTACACGGTCGCATCGTCGGCTCATTCCTTTCCTTGCTGACCGCCATCGCTTTCTTCTCGCTGTCAGTGTGGAGCTCAGGCGACGCACTGATCGGTGGTGTCAAGCGCCTGTTCGACCTGCCCGAAAACAACCTCAGCCTCGGCATCGCTTACGGCTTGTTCGCGTTGCTGGTTCTGATCGTCTGCATCTACGGCATTCGCCAACTGTTAGCGGTAAACAAAGTCGCAGTGACCGCTTCCAGTCTGTTGTTCCTGCTGGGTATCTTCGCTTTCGCCGGACCGTTCGACTCCAGTTACGCAGGTAGCGTCAGCCATGGCCAACCGGGCTTTTGGGCAGCTTTCATTGGCGCAGCGCTGGTCGCCATGAGCAACCCGGTGTCGTTCGGTGCCTTCCTCGGCGACTGGGCGCGCTACATCCCCCGTGAAACACCCAAGCTGCGCATCATGGCCGCCGTGATGTTTGCGCAGATCGCCACCTTCATTCCGTTCTTCTTCGGCCTCGTCACCGCCACCATCGTCGCCGTGCAAGCCCCGGACTACATCGCCCAGAACAACTACGTCGGCGGCCTGCTGGCAATTTCGCCGGGCTGGTTCTTCCTGCCGGTTTGCCTGATCGCCATCATCGGCGGGCTGTCCACCGGCGGTACTTCGCTGTACGGCACCGGCCTCGACATGTCGAGCCTCGCACCACGCCTGCTCAGCCGCGCACAAGCCACTGTGCTGATTGGTGTGCTGTCGATCATCTTCATCTTTGTTGGCCGCTTCAGCTTCAACCTGGTGCAGAGCATGTCCACCTTCGCCGTGCTGATCATCACGTGCACCAGCCCGTGGATCATCATCATGATCATCGGCCTTATAAAGCGCCGTGGCTGGTACGACCCGGCGGACCTGCAAGTCTTCACCCGTGGCGAGAGCGGTGGCCGCTACTGGTTTCATCACGGCTGGAACTGGCGTGGCCTCGGCGCATGGATTCCTAGCGCACTGATCGGCCTCGCCTTCGTTAATCTGCCAGGACAGTTCGTTGGTACTTTTGGTGAGCTGGCGGGCGGTATCGATATCAGCCTGCCCATCACCCTCGGCCTCGCCGCCGTGCTCTACCTCGGCCTGCTACAGTTGTTCCCTGAGCCCGCTGCCGTCTACGGGCCGCACCGCACTATTTCGCCAAGCGCCGAGAGCGCAATACCGGGCAACCTGAGCGTAGAACCGTGAAAATCGTCACTCGTGACCAGTGGTTTGAAGTACAGCAACGCGCCGATGGCATCAGCCTGATCCACGAGCCGTGGGTGCGACCGTATTACCGCTGCAACCTCTGGCATATACAGGGCCGTGACCGCGATGTGCTGGTCGACACCGGCTCTGGCGTGGTCAGCCTGCGCGAGCAACTGCCCTGGCTCACCGACCGGCCACTGCTCGCCGTTGCCAGCCACACCCACTTCGACCACATCGCCGGGCACCACGAATTTGCCGAGCGCCTGGTGCACCCAGCCGAAGCCGACATCCTCGCCAACCCCACGCGAGCATCGACCCTGGCCGATGCCTACGTCGGCGACGACATGTTCGAAGCCCACCCCGACTGCCCACTGTGCTACGCCGAATACCAGGTCAAAGCCGCACCCGCTACACGCCTCATCGACGAAGGCGACGTACTTGACCTGGGCGACCGCGTACTCGAAGTCCTCCACACCCCCGGCCACTCGCCCGGCGGCATCAGCCTGTGGGAAGCCAAAACCCAAACCCTGTTCAGCGGCGACATCATCTACGACGGGCCCCTGATCGAAGATGCCTACCATTCGGACTTGAGTGACTACGCGGCTAGCCTGGAGCGGTTGCGCGAACTGCCCGTGCGGACGGTGCATGGTGGGCACTTTGCGAGTTTTTCAGGGGAGGTGTTGCGGGGGATGATTGATGAGTGGTTTGTGGGGCATGGGCTAGGCAAACGCTGAAGCCCAACGGCGAACACCCGGTAGGAGCGAACTTGTTCGCGAAGCGATGGAACTGACAGCGTGCGTCGTCAAATTCGTACGTCTGCTCCGCGGACGTTGCGCGAATATGTCCCTCTAGAGCCGTAGTTTTCGATCCAATCATTTTCCTACTCGTGAAGTCCGAAGCATTGAAATCAAATCATTCACCTTTCAATAGTCAGCAAGTCTCTGCCGTCCTCGACGCTTCTTACAATTCAGTCGAGCTAACGGGGCCAGAGAGGGGCGCGTTTTGTGGGGGCAGCGAGCGTTGTCGGGAAGCCGCGCTATGCACTGATCCTGAGCCCGAGGTTATGGAAGAGCTAATGCGCCAAGCTCAAGAACTGAAGATGGGGTATGAGGAAGTTTCTTCCTTGCTGACGCTTTGGTCTGTAGGTGCAGTTGCAGCGAATCGAATAGCCGTCGCAAAGGATTATCTTAATTAACAGTTACTTAGGTGCTGCAGGAATATGTTTTTTAGAAGGCAGTTACACGCAAACTGTTTTTACTGGTGCCAACAGCATAGGCAAGCTATAACTTAGTGGTGATGTCGTTGTGCTAGTGATGCTTGGGAAGCAAGGTATTTGCGAATTTACTCTTGGAGAGTGACATGGAGTTCGAAGAAAAGCTTGCCGGGTTGGCTGCAAAAATAAGGCAACAGGCGTCTGCAATTCAGACCGAAGAAGCCACAAAAAACGCTTTCATCATGCCGTTCATTCAGTCGGTGCTTGGTTACGATGTATTCAACCCGCTCGAAGTGGTGCCAGAGTTTACTACTGACATTGGTACCAAGAAAGGTGAGAAGGTTGACTACGCTATTCTCAAAGATGGTCAGATTCAAATCCTGATCGAAGCGAAAAAGATCGGAGAGCCGCTGAATATCAACCATGCAGGGCAGCTTTTTCGTTATTTCCACGTCACGACAGCCCGTATTTCCATTCTTACCAACGGCCAAGTCTATAAGTTCTTCACCGACCTAGACGCACCTAATAAGATGGACGATAAGCCATTTCTTGAATTCGATTTGCTGGACATCGATGATCACGCTGTACCTGAGTTACAGAAGCTAACCAAGAGTGCGTTTGATGTAGAGTCCATTATTAGCGCTGCAGGCGAGCTGAAGTATGTAGGCCAAATCAAGCGTGAGTTAGCCAACCAGTTCTCGAGTCCGGATGAAGATTTTGTAAAGTTTTTCGCAGGTCGAGTTTATGAGGGCGCGGTAACCCAGAAAGTACGTGAGCAATTTATGGTACTTACTCGTAAGGCTACAGCACAGTTTCTCAGCGATCAGGTTAACGATAGGCTCAAGTCTGCAATAAGCGGCTCTAGCCAGCCTGTGATCATTAGCCAAGTCAAAGTTGAAACGCCTGCCTCTGGGAAGGCAGATTCAATCCTGGACGATAAAGACAAGGTCGTTACCACCCAGGAAGAGATCGAAGGCTTTAATATTATTAAAGCTATCGTACGTTCCGAGGTGGAAGCCAGACGTATCGTGCCTCGAGATACGCAGAGCTACTTCGGAGTGCTTCTGGACGATAACAATAGGAAACCTATTGCCCGGTTACACTTCAATCGAGCTCAAAAGTATTTAGGAATATTCGACAGCGATAAGAAGGAAACTCGTCATGCGATTGAATCCATCGATGATATTTTCCTCCATGCTGAGAGCTTGCGCGCGACGGCAAAACTCTTCGCTGACGTTTAGCCGCTGATAATGACATTGGCCAGAGTACCTTCCTGGCCAATGTCACATCATATCGCCTAGAGTTAGCCTGGGTAGTGATGTTACTGCCCGTTCTAATTCTAACTCTTGCTCTTCGAACTCTCTAACCCCGCCACCGAAGCCTCAACCAGCGCTCTGGCCGCTTCGATCTGATGCACGACCGATCTCGCTAACGGACGAAATTCCAGCGTGCTGTTATCTGCCGTTTCATAAGCCGTAGCGGCGGCGCAGCTCAGGTATTCCGATGCGAGAACCAGTGCGTCTTCTATTTTGATGTCGGGCTTTACAGTGAACAGGCTGAGGTTGCCCAGGTTGGTATTGCTGACAAGGTTTTGCTTGATGGGCGTAGCAGGGGGATGTGGCGTGGATCTGATCATGGTGACTCCTTGACGTAGGTTGACCACCACCATCCGCGACTAAACGAAGGGTGGTAGCTGTGCAGCGGGTTAGTCGACCGGGACGTCAAGCAACCGGCGCACCCGAAGGTGCCCCGTGCACAGCCACCATAAAACTCCAAGCCGTCGTCCAGGACTTCGGCAAGGGTTATGACAGATGCTTCGCTTGTTCATCGGGCGACTAAACCCAATCGTTGAAATCAACGACAGGCAGGAAGGTAGTCGCCACGTCAGGCATCTACAAGCGGATGCAGAGCATATCCTGAATTTTCAGAAGGGTCCTACAGAGCTCGGGTTTTGGGGCTGAAGGTTGTTTCTGATTGTTGATGCTGAATCATTTCCAGGCTTGCTCAAATAAGGTTTTGCTTCAATGTAATGGTCAGGTCACTACAGCGAGAGTCATATCCATGGCGTCCATCAATGTCTGCGTCGACGACGACTTGAAAGTGCGTGCCTATCGCGAGCTTGAAAAGCTCGGCGTCACTCCTTCTGAGCCGATGCGCCAAGCCCTGCAATGCTTGGCTGAGCGAGGTCAACTTCCCTTCAAACCGGTGCTGATGACTGAGGGCGATGAAGCCTTGCTCGCGACGGTGCGCAAACGGCTTGCCGCTCCACAGCGGGTAAAGGTTTCGCTGGATGACCTATAGCTTCAAGTTCGATGCATGTGCTTTAAAGGAATGGCCCAAATTGGCAGCTATCTACGTGAGCAACTCAAGAAGAAGCTCGCTACGATTCTGGTCAACCCGCGCATTGAAGCGAATCGACTGCATGCCCTACCTGACTGCTACAAGATCAAGCTGCGCAGCAGCGGCTACCGATTGGGTTTATCAGGTCATTGACCAAGAGGTTGTGGCGTTTGTCGTGGCCGTCGACAAACGTGAGTGGCAACAGGTTTATGTGAAGGCGGCTGAGCGTTTGCGCAGTTGAGCCGCAGGTACATAGCCTATCCTGAACTCTCAGAAGGGTCCTACAGAGCTCGATTATTTGGGCTGAAGGTTGTTTTGATTGTTGGCCAGTTTCAGGGATTTCACAGGCCGTGGGCGACGATTCGATGAGTGCGCTGAGCTGACAACGACAACATATCCCGAACTACCATCCTTTAGCTTCAGTCTTCCAATGCTCTGGAAAACCCATACGCTGAAAATGCGCGGCGCCGTACCTTTGCTCCATTGAGACGAGCCTTTCTTTGAAGGATCCGTTGAATCCAATTGTACTCAGCAGGACATGAATCACTGTCAACGAGGCATAGACCGTCTTGTTGTCCGTAAATTTGATGCCTTTGAGCTTCAGGTTGGTAGGAGAAACGCCAATTTTTACATCGATGAAACGATCATGGTGGGCTGCCATGTTTCGTAGCACCGTGAGGGCATGCAGCCAGCTTTCAAAGACTTCTACCTGAGTGATGCCGAACTTGGACGAGATAACTTTTCGGTCAATTGGATCTCTCAGCATTGCGAATATTTTCGACCAAGTGCCCAGTGTCACGCACTCGCTCATGGCCCAACTAGGCGGGAGGTAAGGGTCGTCATAGCTGTCATAGTAGGCCTTTATGTAAAGCCGAGAAGAAGCTCGCTCGACCTCCCCCTCAATTTTCGACAACATTTGCCCGATACCCACACGTCCTTTTGGGGCAAAGATCTCCATTTTTAGATACCAGTGCGGTGAGTGCTTGAGGCTTAGCAAGTTGCAAATCACGGAGCGGACAGCAACCTCGAGCCTTTCCGCTGACTCCATGATGATTGCCCGAATTTCTCGATCACATTCATAGCGCTCGCGGATGTGCTCGAACGTGGTGTTAGGCAGAAAATTCTTGGTGGCGGAGTCCTGAAGTTGGTACCAGTACCCCTTGAGGCGGAAATGGCCAACGTACGCAATGTATTTGAGAGCGATGCTGTCATCGTCGACGATGAGCCCCTGCGTTTTCAGCTTGGCAAGCAGGGCTTGAGGAGTTAATGCGGCTTTTGCGAAAGGGGGCTTTGTAACGAGAGCCTTCTTGGCCACGGTAAAACTCCAGGCGAAAAAAACTCGCCTTTTGCACGCCTGCCTTGAGGCAGGACCCTACCCGTTGGGTAGGACGTGTGGCGAGTGTGTTGCGAGCAGGTTAAGCGTAATTAACGGTCTGGTCAATCACGTGGGCGGATTCTGGGCACCACTTTGGGCCAGGCTGAGTCCCCAATGCCTATGGAAATGAGCTTCCCTAGGGTCAACGTATAGCGGAGAACGGCCCGATGAAAGGAGGCGCATTTATCACCTCCTTTCGTAAGATCGCTCAGTAGCGAAGAGCAATCGTATTGCACAGATCATCATACCGGGGCTCGCATTCAAGGCTCTTTTATGGATGCATATCTGTTTTTATCTTGCACTTAAAAATCCAAAGCAGCGTTAATAACGTCGGCCAAAATAATGTGTTGAGGATGTCATGGGTGCTTGCCTCCCAGCGCCAGTAGCCAAGGCTCGCAATGTCGTCTCGCCGGTCTACCCACTCGCCCGCACAAGCAATGATTAAAACCGCCGCCCAGCCAATGTATGGCCTGAATCGCCGGGTTATCGCCGCTAAGGTTAGATAGACAGCCATGCCCACATAAATGTGCAGCGCGTCTTTTGACAGTCCGGTTGCCGAAACGATGGCGAGCTTTATGCTTTGGGCAGTTGAGGTGTCCATGGTCGATACGTCTCTTAGCGCTGTCGCGGGGTTATGGATTTACTGCTGACGTTAGCTCGCAATCTGCGGGATAGCTCAGGATCGACGTTTGCTGCGCAAAAGCGCAAGGCCAGTGACGTAGTAGTGAGCGCGCTGGGTTTGTTAGAGCGAGGCTTGCCCGCGAAGAGTGGTGATGCGGTTTGTGCAGTCACTTGAGCTGTTGGTTTGCGAGTAGGTGTAAGTATGGTGCTGGGACCATGTGCGAGTACCAGCCAATAAAAAAGGCGCTCCAGAGAGCGCCTTTAAAATATATGAGGAGTAGTCGCAGCGATTCTTTAGCTCCGGGCCATCACTGGCCGTGGGTTCAGGATCCGGCAGGGCTAGCCTGTCGTCACTACTTCAGAGAGTGCCAGTATCTCTGCTGCCAAAATTCTGGGGGGCGTTACTGGAGCCCATGCCCAGAGATGCGCAATTGCAGTCCTCGGTCGGCATTTTCGATTGAAGTCGGCCGGAGTGTCAATGACGCAAACATTTCAATGTCTGCGCTGACGCCCTCGCAGCCTTCGGCAGCTCCTACAAAAACCACGAGCGCACAAAAGGCCTGCCTTCCGGTGAGCCTCTTTCGATGTAGCGTATGGTGCTGGCATCAGGAGTCGAACCCGAGACCTACTGATTACAAGGAAGATGCTTTCAACTTTTAGATCAATGAGTCACAGGTATCCTGGTTACGTGCCGACGTCGTAGAAGCCCTGCCCAGCGTAAAGGCTCCGGCTGTTATTACGTGGGCCAGAGAAGGGGGAGGCGAAATGATTGACCCCCAACCTAAGGACGCTACGGCCTGAAGAAGCCAGCGGTCAAGTTCAACCCAGCACGTTGAGCCCCTCGCTAATCGGGCATTCGCTGTCATCCCCGCCCAGGTTTTCGGGCAGGAATGAGGTGAGGTCATAAGGCAACAGTACCGTGTCGAGCACTAGTGAGAACGGCACGTCGACCAGTAGCGGCCAGGTCGACGGGCCGGAGTGCGTGCCCCAAGCCCACCCTTGCCGCGTTCCCCCATAAACGCAACGTTCACCGTCGATGTGGTACATCAGGCTCCAGCAACCAGATAGCGAAACGGTCGCTACCAACAGCAGAAATCGTTTGATCATGCAGTCCTTGCCATCACGTATGGTTTGCGATGCTGACATCCTACCCGCTGGGGCGAACGTTTAACCAGCGTCCAGGCCGGCCCCGCAGGGCATTACGAAAAATGGGGTCTGACCCCTATTCCTTGACCCCTATTCCTGTGGATCGCATAGGTAGGATTATCGGCTTTTTATCTTATAGCCATCAATCGGAATATCTTCTGTACGCTCATATAGTGGAACATCGCTGAATTTGGCTTGTTCAAATGCTTGTGCATCCCAGCGTCCCGCTTTTAAAGCTAAATACAACATCCCCACTCTCAGCGGTATGTTTCCGCGTCTGTCTTTGGCGCGCCGGAAGGAAAAAAAGTTGCAGCCTTCTTCCAAAAAGTACCGATAAGGATCGTAATTGTTAAGGTCGATAGAGAACCTTTCGAAGAACTCGACCATCAGATCACTTGCATCGTCGCCATCTACGCCCAGATCCCTCGCGACATCGGTCGCCAAGCTGAAGCTTTCAAATGCCTTTCTCCCAAAGCCTGCGGTATCGTGGATGCAGACGACAATGCTATCCATTATTTTGTAATCGAGGGATTCGTTCATGGCTAGGAAACCTGATCTCCGATGCTCATAATGGAGTTATAAGTTACACAACTGTTTTGCGGAAAAATGGGGTCAGACCACGGTTTTCGGTACTTAATTGAAAATGTAGTCTGACCCCTATTCCTTTTGATCGAGGAGCGGCAAGCCTGCACGCTCGCCAGAGTTACTGGCACACCTGAAAGTTAGAGGAGACGTATGCCTTTGAATGGGTTCCAGCCTTGCTCGCCTTTCACTTCCTTGAGGTAGTACGCGTAGTTTACGGTCAGGCCATACATCAGGGCGTAGGGCGCGGCCAGACCTCCCCCGAACGCATAAGGCACATCGGTTTCCAAAAGCGTACACACCAGAAGAGTCAACGCGTTGGTCGCGAGCATGATTCCAAGGAGTGCAAGGCCCTTTTTCCACAGTCCCAGCACGAAGAAATAAATCGGACCAAAGAAGCACGCAATTATATTGATGTTGATCCGCATTTTCTTTCTGATGCCAGGAAGTGATTTGAGACCGGCATTGAACCGTGGATCGTTCGGTGCACCGTATGTCTCAAAGAAATTGAAGCGTTCCTGCCACTTGGCGCTGTACTTGGAGGTGCTTTGGGGGTGATCTGCTGTGCTCAAGGTGCTACTCCTTATGTTCCGTGGAATGACGTATTCCTTCCGGAAAATCCTGTGGTTCTGGCGCTTTGAAGAGATGACGGGGGATTGTATGGAGTTTCCAGGTGGCGTACCACTCAACCGCATCGGTGTGCCAATCGTTGCAATTCCTGGCAGGAATTGGCTCACCCGTTGAGTGAGATCCCCCGTTATCAGGACAACCCCTGCACTCACTTTTGCTGCCAATTCGTCCGTCGGGCTCACGTGATTGGGCGGGCGACTTGGGGTAGCTATCGCGAGCAAGCTCGGCTCCTACAGGGTGAGGGTAGCGGGGCATTTGTCGTTGTATTGGATGACGCCTTCGCAGCCTTCGGCAGCTCCTACAGAAAACATACGCGCACAAAAAAGGCCCACCTTTCGGTGAGCCTCTTTCGATGTAGCGTATGGTGCGGCACCAGGAGTAGAACTTTTCATAAGTTATTGAATTAGCTCATTAATACTTAAAGGCCTGTGCGCTTCTACCTCAAGGTTCTCGTTCGGCTGAGGATTTTGCTTGACTAACCGCGAAGGGGTGGATTAGACCCCGCAACGTCCGATCATTCGTCTATGAAAGAGGGCCGTTGATGTGTCAACTGTCAACCACGTTAGAGTTAGAGTAGGTCCATGGTGGCCATGGAATCAGCCATGCGGTAGCCCATCGCTTTGTAACCCGCCTGGCGCTTATCCCACATCCTCATCAGCGCGACATTACCCTCGTCTACGAAGTCGATCACTCGCACGTCGGCCTTATCGGCATGTGATCTATGCAACCGCCCCGCATATTGCTGAAGGATTCCCTTCCATGAGATAGGCATTGCCAGCACTAGTGTGTCCAACGGGGGATGATCGAAGCCTTCACCTACTAGTTTTCCTGTTGCCAACAGCACTCGTGGAGCGTCAGGGGGAAGGGACTCAAGCTCATGCATACGGTAAATTCGCTGTTTCTTAGGCACTCGCCCATGGAGCGTGAAAAGGTTATGCACGCGCTGCTTCAATTCTAATTCAAGGGCATCCACATGTTCCGTCCGCTCCGTTAGCACTAGAATTTTTCGGCCCTCGTTGTAAGCCAGCTCAATCTCCGAGGCGATTTTGGCTGTTCGCTCAGAGTCGTCGGCTAGACGCCGAAAAACGTCCTGAATCCCAAAGCCCTCGGGGACTACTATTGGTTTGGGCATCAATCGAGGCACGACACATAGGTCATGGGGCGCACTCGCTGGTCGAGCAGCAGAATGTCGGATCGGTCCGCACTGCATGAAAATAATGGGCTGCTGCCCATCTCTGCGCACTGGGGTTGCTGTGAGTCCCAGTACGTACCGCGCAGGCGCGCTCCTCAGTAGCGCCTCGAATGATACTGCTGATAGGTGATGACATTCATCAACGATGATCTGGCCGTAGTTTTTTACCTTATCGCTGATCTCGCCTTTTCGCGATAAAGACTGCATGACGGCGATGTCGATGATGCCGGTAAGCTTCGCTTTTCCGCCCCCAAGAGTGCCAATGACATCATTCCCGACTTCCAGGAACGCCTGCAAGCGTTCTTGCCACTGCCTTAACAGCTCCGTCCGATGCACAAGCACCAACGTGTTAATGCCACGTGCGGCAATCAACGCAGCAGCACTGACAGTTTTACCGAAAGCAGTCGGTGCGCAGAGGATCCCGGTGTCATGACTTAGCATTGCGCTGACAGCGGCCTCTTGGTCAGAACGCAGGGTTCCGAGAAAGCTCACGTCGATGGGGTCGCCCGCGAAGCGTTCGTCCTTAAGAATAGGTGTAACCCCGTTTTCCTCTAAAAGCTCCAGAGCAGCATCCAAACAGCCACGTGGTAACGCAATATGTTTGGGGAAGTTCTGGGCACACCCGATAATTCTTGGCTTATTCCACACTGACATGCGCATGGCCTGAGCTTTGTAGAACTCAGGATTTTGAAAGGCCGCGAGCCGGACAAGCTGGTTTGCCAATGGCTGTGGCAATTCCGACTTTTCAAAGTAAATTAAGTTAGCCTGCGTGATGTTGACCGCAGCAGGCAACGGGTATGTCAATTTACGTGATCTCGATTCACGATTTTTCCAAGGCTCTGCATCACCTTCGTCATCAACATAGGCGACCCCTAGAGGGTCCCGATTACCCATCGCCTGGATAATAACGGGCTGGATATCTTCTGGACTCATGCGCTGAATTGATGCCAAGAAGGCCCATTGATCAGGATGAGGCTCAAGCGAGTCGTCTACAAAAACGCTATTGTTTTGGGCCCTGGCCCGCTTTTGTAAAGGGAGCGCGATGAGATTTCCAAAGCCGCCTTTGGGCATATAGTCCTGGTTTGGAAACAGTCGATCATAGGAGCTGAGCGCCAACTGGCGGGTGCGCTCACAGGCATGACTGATTATTGCGGCACCGAGGCGGCGTGCATCGCAGGCAGGAACATTACGCTCAAAGAAAATCCAGCAATGAGCCCCTTGGCCTGAGCGCGATATTTCCAGCGCCGCCGGGACGTTCAGCTCATGGCATGACTGTACAAACGCTTTGGAATCATCACGCCATTCGGCCTCATCGAAGTCGACTCCCAAAAAATAACAAGTGTCGTCAGAAAGTAGGGGGTAGATACCAATGACCACTTCCCCTGCCAGATGGCGATAGACCACCTCATCGGTCAGCGGAAGCAGTTGGCGGTTTCCGCAGTCGCCACATTTAATTCGGGGCCTCTCACAGACACCAAGCTTCCATTCGTTTGCGCAAGCGGGTGCGTATCCTGATTTGCCTGCCTTGCTTTCCCAGCGGATGGGATAAACGTCCGTCCTGCCACGAAACAAGCTTCGGAATAGGGCAAGCTTTCCATCAGTATCGAGTCGCTGTGATTGTTCTGCTTGGACAACCGCTATCTTGACTGGCTCAGCTGGCGGGCGCCATTCGATGCCATGAGCATCCAGCAAGGCAGCCAATCTTGCATTCTCAGCCCTTAGCTTCGCCACCAGACTAGTGTCTATCACCGCCTTCAGCCTCTACGTCTCAGGTGAAGCCTGTAGCCTTGAGCTACAACCCTCAGTCAATCAGGAAAACGTAGAGGTTATCAAACAACGGAGGTTATTTTCTGGGGCTCAAGAGGTCCGCCCTAATCCCAATCAAATCCTTGGTCGGCTCAATCTGCCAGTCAGGGATACAGCGCGCGCATCTGCTGGCATTCGGCTAGCGTTGAAACTTCAAGGATTTTCCTAGGCGCAGAGTGATCAGGCTTGTGCTCAGCAGGTAGTAGCGGGTCGATTTCGAGTTTGAGTTCATGTAGTGGTTCAGACACCAAACGAGATGCATCCTTGCCATATTCATGGATTACCTCAGTTCCAGCGTACAAAAAAATGGCTGCCTGCTTAGTCTTGGCCTGGTGGATGTGACGTTCTCGTGTGGCATGTGCTCAGTCAACGCCCCAGCCAAGAAGGTCTCCATATCGAATGGTTTATTCATAGCCGACCACCCGATGCACATCGATACTTTTTCGGTCCTGCCATGTCCCCAGCTCATAGCTAATTTGGAAGCATGCCTCTCTACTAAGGCATCGCATGTCTGGCGCGCAAAAAGCTTGTCAGTCAAACACCCATCAAACAACCCTGAGTGCGTTCTGGGCAGCAAATATGGGCCTTTAGAGGGCCTCAATAGGCCCTTTTGGTCTGGAAAGACGTTAGCCAATCAAACAGCCGTCAAACAGAAGAGCCTAAGCCCAAAATGGATGGTATTGCATCAGTTTGCGGGACTTGTTGTCAGGGTTCGCAGGCTTAACTAATCCTGCTTCGACTGTTTCTGCGATTATTCTTGACGCTTGGGCTGAGTTACCTTCTGAAATTTCAAAGCGGGTGCGAAGGCTCGGATTTGTCAGGACATCGTTGGACACGTACCTGAGGCACGCGTGTTGGTAGCAAGCGCGTGTTCTGTCATCTTTGCTCATATCCTTAAGCGCGCGGTGCGCATAAAGGACTACTACCATGGCTTGCTCTTTGAGGTTGAAGCTTGGAGCCGGTAGTTGATAGGCCTCTACTTCAGAAACCACCTTATCAATCCCGCTACCACGTTCCTCGCATATATTCATACGTCTCATCAGCGCGGCCAGTGACTCGTTCCTTGAACGTGGTGGCTCATCCATCATGCGAAGAGTGTCGACCAGTGGTCGTCCAGGGTTAGTGATCTCGATACGGTCATCAAATACTTCAACCATTGGGCCTGTTCCGGTCAGCGTGAAGTCCTGATGAATAAGCGCATTCGCAACGAGTTCGCGTATGGCCAGCTCTGGATATGTGCGGACACCACGGCGCAGTGCCTGTCCAATTTGCTCGCTTTCAGGAAGTAGGGCGTTGATGTAGCCAATAGCCCCCTCGAAGCCGACCGCGTAACCTTTATTTCCAGGTGCCTCGCGTAGGGTGCTGATGCGGTTGCGGCCTGAATACTGAATGACACGCAACCCTTTACGACTAAGAGAGCCAAAGTCATTCAGGTTTTTAGCGAAAAGGATCGCTCCAAGGTTTGTAACCGACCAACCCTGAAGTCCGCTTACGATGAGCCCATCCGACAGCAAGCGAGAAAGGATCCCATCCTTGTTCGACGGCAGCGGGTGGTCTATCAGCTCAAAATACTTTGGGTAATCCAGCAGCCGCAGAACTTCATCTGCGTCCACTCCTGCCGTTGCAATACCCTGTTCAAATCGACTCACATTTAAGATTTGCCAGAGCTCACGTTCTTTCTCTGGGTAGGACTTCAGCGGCTTTTTGAGACTGCCCACTCGAATGTATTCGGCACCTGCGAATTGTACGGGGGTGTGTAGCGCTGCTGGGATTTCCAGTATGACTACGTGCGACCCAGATTCGTCAACTTCGTAGAATTGTAAATCAAGGCTTGGGGTGAGCATGCGTACCAGCCAGTGCTCCAACTCCTCATTTCCCTTCTTTGCCACTGAGGGTCTAAACGAGGTTCCAACTATCTGATGCGATCCATCCTCAATTCCCCACACCATATAGGCATAAGGTTCCCTGCGAAGGCGGGCGCTGTTGGAGAGAGCGGAGATCGTTTCGCCGATCATATCTGGAGATTCGTTGTTCTCTTTGAATTCTACCCACTCTTTTTCACCATCCAATTGGCGAAGTCCATGAAGCAGGCGCTCTAGTTGAACAGCATTCATATTTAGGTGTCCGGTACTCATGGCATGAGCGTTCTGAGCAGATTATGCGTCATCCGCATCATGCTAGCTGGATTCTTCTAGTCAATCTCGCATTGATACCGACATGGACTCAGAATGTGGCCCCCAACCACACGCGCACAAAAAAGGCCCACCTTTCGGTGAGCCTCTTTCGATGTAGCGTATGGTGCCGGCACCAGGAGTCGAACCCGGGACCTACTGATTACAAGTCAGTTGCTCTACCAACTGAGCTATACCGGCGTGATGGGCGCTGAGTATATAGAGTTTTTTTTGGCTGTAAACCTTAGCTCACTGATTTCGTTTAAAAATTTCTTGAGCGGTTGGCTCTACGCTGCCATGGCGCGTCAGCGTTGAGGGAGTCGTCAGCCTTTATCGGCGTTCTGGCGTGAAGCTGGAGGCGGTTCGTCAGGTGGGGCGGGGTTTTGTTTTGGTTTGTGCGCTGGGCTTCAGCTTGGGCGGTGAGGCGGTTGCAGGGATGTAAAGATTGCTAATATGTCGCGTCGCAATGGATAGCAAGCTCAATGCCTAAAACACGTACGTATTACGACGAGCTCAATGTCGCTCGGGATGCCTCGCAAGAGGATATCAAGCACGCCTTCCGCAAGCTGGCGCAGCAGCTGCATCCTGATCGTAATCATGCAGCCAATGCGTCTGGTTTGATGGCGGTGGTCAACGCTGCTCATGATGTGTTGGCAGATCCCGAGAAGCGTGCTGCGTATGACGCCAGTCTGGTTCGTGATGCGCAGGTGGCCCGTCAGGCGGCCACTCAGCGTCGTCAGGCCGGGCCGCAAGCTGCGCCGCAAAACGCTGCAAGAGCTCAGGCTCGTCCCTCAGTAAAATCTCAAGGCAAATCAGCCAAACCAGCAAAACCAACCCGGCGCGGCAGTCGTTGGCGTTGGGTGGCGGTGTTCGTGGTTGCTTGCAGTGCGGGTGCCTGGATGGGGTATGACCCGGATGCAGGCAAAGCGTTTATCCCGCCGTCACCGCCTGTGGTGGACGATATGGCGATTCTGGCTGAGGCGCAGGCCAAGGCTGAGGCGGTTGCTGAAGCGGCCAGGGTTGCGGCAGCGGTGCCTGTTAGCGCACCGGTGAAGATTGTCGAGCCGGGACAGCCGGACTGTGTGCCGCCGCTGGTTGATCCTATGGGCGCGCCTTGGCCATCTGCGGCAGGTTACATCGCGGGGATGCCGATGACGCGCGACGGTGGCTGGTCGGAGATCACGGTGGATAACACTGCGGGCGAGCAGGCGGTGTACGCGAAGATTACCGATGCGACGGGCAAGCGGGATTTTCGGCACGCTTATATTCCGGCGCGCAGTCGCTTCACGTTTGGGCGCATGGACGTGGGGTACTACCAGCTCAAGTACAAGATGCTCGATACCGGGTGTGCTTATGCGTCTAGCCGGATTCGGTTGGAGGAGACGCTGGTGGGGGATCGGATCAAGTCGAGTGTTTACAAGCTGACGTTGCGCAAGCTGCAGAATCGGAATTCGCAGTTTTCGAATGTCAGGAGTGAGGAGTTTTGACGAAGAGCTAGTGCTGGGCCTTTGTTATTTTCTCTATTGGCCTGTAAGTGGAAATCCTGTGGGAGCGAATTCATTCGCGAAGGGGCCGTTACATTCGCAGCCTATGTATCGCATGAAATACCGATTCCCGAATAAATTCGGTCCCACCAGTACGTCGTCAGCTTGAGGCCACAATCAACCTGTGATCATTGCTTGTCCGCGATGAAGTCAATCAGGTCTCAGACACCGAGTTGATCTTATCGCGGGCAAGCCCGGCTCCCACATAGGGCCAGTTGATTACATCAGCAAGCGCAGTACGCTCGGCATTTGGGTCATGGCGGCGAGGTTGTTGATGACCAGCATGTCCAGCAGCTTGAGGATCATGAACGCCAGGATCGGCGAGATATCCAGGCCGCCGAGGTTTGGCAGGATCCGGCGCAGCGGGGCCAGCAGTGGTTCGGTGATCTGGTTGACCAGTTGCGCGCCAGGGTTGTGGCTGGCAGGGGCGACCCACGACAGGATCACGCTGATGATCAGTGCGTAGAAGAAGATGTTCAGGAACAGACCGGTCACGCCGATGATTGCCCAGAGCAGCAGGTGCAGCGGATCGCCCGTCGTGCCGTAGGCCAAGAGCAATGTCAGTGCCATCAGGATCATTTGCACAATGATCGCCAGAATCAGCGAAGACATGTCCAGGCCGAACAGGCTCGGAATGATCCGGCGCAGCGGCTTGAGCAGTGGCTGGGTGGCTTTGACCGCGAACTGGCTCAGCGGGTTGTAGAAGTCAGCGCGTACCAGTTGCAGCACGAAGCGCAACAGGATGATCAACAGATACATACTGCCGATGGTTTGCAGCACGTAGATTGCAGCGGTGTTCAGTCCGATCATCGGTCTGCTCCTCAATGGCCTAAAAAGATTACTTGCCCAGCTGTTCGGCCATTTCTGCCGAACGATGTGCGGCGGCGGTCAGCGCGGTGTCTACCAACGCTTCGAAGCCTCCGGCCTGGAATGATTTGATTGCGGCTTCCGTAGTGCCCGATGGCGAGGTCACGCGGCGGCGCAGCTCGGCAGCATCTACATCGCTGCCAGTCGCCATCAGCGCGGCGCCCAGCGCGGTTTGCATCGTCAGTTGCGCGGCCACGTCCTGTGGCAGGCCGAGTTTCACGCCTGCTGCGGTCATGGCTTCGATCAACAGGAAGAAATACGCCGGGCCGCTGCCGGAAACGGCGGTCACGGCGTCCAGTTGTTTTTCTTCTTCCAGCCACAGCGCGATGCCGACAGCCGACAGCAATTGCTCGGCCTGGGCACGTTGTGCGTCGTTGACTTGCTCGGTGGCGTACAGGCCGCTGACGCCCTGACGCAGCAGCGCCGGAGTGTTGGGCATGCAGCGCACGATGGGGTGCTCGCCCAGCCAGTTTTGCATGCTGGCGCAGGTGATACCGGCGGCGATGGATACGATCAGTTGGTTGGGCTTCAGGCTTGGGCGCAAGGCTTCGCAAACGGCTTTCATGGCTTGCGGTTTGACGGCGATCAATACCACGTCTGCGCCTTCTGCGGCTTCGGCGTTGTCGGCGAATACAGTGATGCCGTGCTCGGCGGCGATCTTGCCGCGTGTTTCAGCACCGGGATCGCTGGCGCGGATCGAGTCAGCTTCTACGCCTTGGGCGCGCAGCCCTCCGACCAGGCTGGCGGCCATGTTACCAGCGCCGATAAAGGCGATGCGTGTCTTGCTCATGTCGGATTCCTTGAGTCAGAGGTCATGGCTGGCCGTAGTCACGGGCGCCAAAAAGGGCAGTACCAATCCGCACCCAGGTGGCGCCTTGTGCGATGGCGGCCTCCAGGTCGTGGCTCATGCCCATGGAAAGGGTGTCCAGCGGCAGGTTCAATTGCGCCTGCAGTGTGCTGACGGCTGCAAATGCGGCGTTTTGCTCAGCGATGTCGTCGGTGGGTTCCGGGATGGCCATCAAGCCACGCAGTTTCAAGCGAGGCAAGGCACTGATCGCTTCAGCCAGCGCTGGAAGGTCGGCGGGTGTGCAGCCGGACTTGCTGGCTTCGCCGCTGACGTTGACCTGAATGCAGATGTTCAGCGGCGGCAGGTCTTCAGGACGTTGCTCGGACAGGCGTTGTGCGATTTTCAGGCGATCCACCGAATGTACCCAAGCGAAGTTCTCGGCGATAGCGCGAGTCTTGTTCGATTGAATGGGGCCGATGAAGTGCCAGCACAAGGGCAGGTCGGCCAATTCGAGCTGTTTGCTCAGCGCTTCCTGCAAATAGTTTTCGCCAAAGTCCCGCAAACCTGCCGCGTACGCTTCGCGCAGGGCCTCGGCCGGTTTGGTTTTACTCACTGCGAGCAGGCCGATGGACGCCGGGTCACGCTGCGCGGCTTGTGCGGCGGCGCTAATTCGCTCGCGGAGCGTTGAAATGTTCGCTGCTATCATGGACATTGATTTGCGCCAGCAGGGCTAAAGTCTGCGGCATTCTATGTGATTGAGGAGCTGTATGGATATTACCGAGCTGCTGGCTTTCAGTGCCAAGCAAGGCGCATCGGACTTGCACCTCTCGGCTGGCCTGCCGCCGATGATTCGTGTGGACGGTGATGTGCGCCGTATCAACCTGCCAGCACTGGATGCCAGGGACGTGCAGGCGCTGATCTACGACATCATGAACGACAAGCAGCGTCAGGATTTTGAAGAGTATCTGGAGACGGATTTTTCTTTCGAGGTGCCGGGCGTGGCGCGCTTCCGGGTCAACGTGTTCAACCAGAACCGTGGCGCGGGTGCGGTATTCCGGACGATTCCAGCGAAGATCCTGACCCTCGAAGAGCTGGGCATGGGAGAAGTGTTTCGCAAGATTACCGACGTGTCTCGCGGGCTGGTGCTGATCACCGGGCCGACTGGTTCGGGCAAGTCCACGACGCTGGCGGCGATGATCGATTACCTGAACGTCAATCGCCATCACCATATCCTGACCATCGAAGACCCGATTGAATTCGTTCACGAGTCCAAGAAGTGTCTGGTCAACCAGCGTGAAGTGCACCGCGACACGCTAGGCTTTTCCGAGGCCCTGCGTTCGGCGCTGCGGGAAGACCCGGATGTGATTCTGGTCGGGGAAATGCGTGACCTGGAAACCATCCGCCTGGCGCTGACCGCTGCGGAAACCGGTCACCTGGTGTTCGGCACGCTGCACACCACGTCAGCGGCCAAGACTATTGACCGGATTGTCGATGTGTTCCCGGCTCAGGAAAAATCCATGATCCGCTCGATGCTGTCCGAATCGCTGCACGCGGTGGTGTCTCAGGCGCTGTTGAAGAAGGTCGGGGGCGGTCGAGTGGCCGCTCACGAAATCATGATGGGCACACCTGCGATTCGTAACCTGATCCGTGAAGACAAGGTTGCGCAGATGTATTCAGCCATTCAGACCGGTGGTTCGCTGGGCATGCAGACGCTGGACATGTGCCTCAAGGACCTTGTCGCGAAGGGGCTCATCACCCGCGATGCGGCGAAGGAAAAGGCCAAGGTGCCGGATAATTTCTGAGCAGCGCCATGTCTTTGGGGGCTTACCCCTGTGGGAGCGAACTCATTCGCGAAAGCGGTGTGTCAGGCAACAGAGATGTTGGCTGATCTGACGCCTTCGCGAATAAATTCGCTCCCACAGGATCCGGAGTCCTTACCGCTGAACAACCCGCAACGGAGCGCTCTGCTTCGGCAGCACGCGCTTGGCAACCATGTAATGGCTGTTCCAGTACGGCTTCTTCAAGGTATCGACGCTGACTTTCTTGCCGCGCCGTGGGGCGTGGACGAAGCGGTCGTTGCCCAGGTAAATCGCAACATGGTTGACCTTGCGGCTTTTGATGTTGAAGAACAGCAAGTCGCCGGGCTTCAAATCCTTGCGATCAACCTTTACTCCGTGGCCTTCAGCCATGGCGTTGGACGTGCGGGGTAGATCGACTTCAGCCACGTCGTTGAATGCATATTTCACCAAACCACTGCAGTCTAGGCCTTTACCTGGGGTGTTGCCGCCCCAACGATAAGGAGTACCGACCGCTTGCAAAGCACGGCTCACGACCGCATTGCTCTGTTTGGTGTTCGGCCCCGACAACGTTTGTACGTTGGCGACGGCTTTGGAGTTCTTGCTCGGGCTACGGTAAATGGTAGTCCGGGAGCTGTGGCCACGTGGAGAGATGACAGGCGCAGGCTCGGTGGTTTGATTGCCCGCGACGGCTGACGAAGAATGAGTTTTCGCGGTGTAGCCGGTGAAGCTCGCGGGTAGTTGTTGCTCACGATTGGTGGCGTGGGCGGCCAGTGGCATAAGTAGGCAGATGGTTAGCCATGACTTGAAAAAAGGACGCATTCGGCAGGGCTCTTGTGGGTTAGCGCGCAACTTTATAACAGCTTTTTGCGACTTTCAGACCCCTCATGACAGAACGATTACGGAACGATCGTTTCAGATTTCGCGACAAACTCTCTCAAAACATGGGTGAATCCCTTGTGTTACAAGGGTTTGTTATAAGCGCCAGAGGTTCCTGCCATACGTCGGACAACCGTAAAAAAGTCACACGCTTTACACATATTTTTTTCTATCAGCGCAAAAGAGGTCCAAATGAACACCTATCAACATGATCCACAGCGCCAGGACACCCACAGCAAATTGGTAGGTTACCTGCTGTGGATTGTTGGGTTCACCGGCGCTCATCGCTTCTATTACGGCAAGCCAGTAACGGGCACGATCTGGTTTTTCACTTTGGGCTTGCTGGGCATTGGCTGGCTGATCGACTTGCTCCTGATTCCCGGCATGGACCGCGAAGCCGACCTGCGTTTCACCTCAGGTTCCATTGACTACAACGTGGCCTGGTTGCTGCTGGCGTTTCTCAATGTGCTCGGCGTGCACCGCATGTATCAGGGCAAGTGGATCACCGGGTTCATCTACCTTTTCACGGGCGGGCTGTTTCTGGTGGGCGTGCTGTATGACCTGTGGACGCTGAATGATCAGATTTCGATCAAGAATGCACAGCGCGGGTGATTAGCGATGGCGCTGCCCCCTACAGGATTGAGGTGTTACTCAGCTGTTGTGCCGGGCATCATCCTTGTGGGAGCGAATTCATTCGCGAATGGGTCGGTACAGTCGATAGAGATCTGTCGTTTGCACAACCGTATTCGCGAATGAATTCGCTCCCACAGGGGGTACCTTCTTTTATCCCGTGTGCGTAATCCGGCCATCCACCAGGGTGTACCTCACTGCGCTCGGCAGGCAGTGGCCGAGGAATGGGCAGTTTTCACCTTTGGATAACCACTTCTCACCGGCAACGGTCGAGGCCGCTGGGTCGAACAGCACGATATCGGCGGGCGAGCCGGCGCTCAGTTGCCCTGCTGGCAGGCGCAATGCTGCTGCCGGGCCGCTGCTCAGGCGGGCGATCAGTGTGGGCAGGTCCAGCAGACCATCCTCAACCAGTGTCATCGCCAATGGCAGCAGCAATTCGACGCTGCTGATGCCCGGTTCGGTCGCGCCGAACGGTGCCAGCTTGGCGTCGCGCTCGTGTGGCTGGTGATGGCTTGAGATTGCGCTGATAACCCCCGATTTGACGGCTTCAAGCAGGCCGTCTCGATCCGCGCGGGTACGCAGTGGCGGTTGTACGTGATACAGGCTGGAGAAATCGATCAGCGCTTCGTCGGTCAGAATCAACTGATACAGCGCCACGTCAGCCGTGACCTTCAAGCCGCGCGCCTGCGCCTGCGCGATCAGCGCTGCGCCGCGAGCACTGGTCAGTTGGCTGAAGTGCGCGCGCACGCCGCTTTGCTCGACCAGTAACAGGTCGCGGGCCAACGCCACGGTTTCAGCGGTCTCAGGAATGCCTGCCAGACCCAGGAAGCTGGCAGTCGGGCCTTCGTGCGCCAGGCCGCCGTCGGCCAGGTCGCGGTCCTGAGAGTTGAAAATAACCGTCAGATCGAACGTTGCCGCGTACTCAAGCGCACGGCACAGGGTGCGGGTGTTGCGAAAGCTCTCCAGGCCGTTGCCGAAGGCGACGCAGCCCACATCGCGCAACGCGACCAGTTCAGCCAGTTGTTCGCCTTCCAGGCCCTTGCTGAGGGCGCCAATCGGGAACACCTTGCTGTGCCCGGCTTCGCGAGCGCGGTCCAGGATCAGCTCGGCAACGGCCGAGGTGTCCAGAATCGGTTTTGTGCGCGGCGGGCAGCACAGGCTGGTCACGCCACCGGCTGCAGCGGCGCGGGTCTCGCTGGCAATTGTGCCTTTGCGGCTGTAACCCGGCTCGCGCAGGGCGACGTTCAGGTCGACAAGGCCGGGAGCGGCGATCAGACCGGTGGCGTCGATGGTCTGCACAGGTTCGAAACCGGCTGGCGCAGCGCCGATTGCGAGAATCTTGCAGGCTTCCAGGTGCAGGTCGGTAATTTGGTCCAGACCGCTGTTGGGGTCGATGACGCGAGCGCCGAGGATGCTGAGCTTCACTGGGCGTTCTCCTGTTCGAATTGTCGTTGCGCGGTCTGTCCGCTCATGGCCATGGACAGCACAGCCATGCGCACCGCGATGCCGTAGGTCACTTGATTGAGGATCACCGAATGCGCGCCGTCGGCCACTGCCGATTCGATTTCCACGCCGCGGTTGATCGGGCCTGGGTGCATGACGATGCAATCCGGTTTGGCACCGGCCAAACGTGCGGTGGTCAGGCCGAACAGGCGATAGAACTCGCCCTCGCTCGGCAACAGGCCGCCCTGCATGCGTTCGCGTTGCAGGCGCAGCATGATCACCACGTCGACGTCTTTCAGGCCTTCGTTCAGGTCGGTGTAAACCTTCACGCCGTATTGCTCGACGCCGACCGGCAGCAGAGTTTTCGGCCCGATCACGCGGATGTCCGGGCAGCCCAGTGCTTTGAGGGCGATCATGTTCGAGCGCGCCACCCGCGAGTGCAGGATGTCGCCGACGATGGCTACTGACAGGTTTTCGAAGCCGCCTTTGTGCCGACGAATCGTCAGCATGTCGAGCATGCCTTGGGTCGGGTGCGCGTGACGGCCGTCGCCGCCGTTGATGATCGCCACTTCCGGGCAGACATGCTCGGCAATGAAATGCGCCGCGCCCGAGTCGCCATGCCGCACGACGAACATGTCGGCAGCCATGGCCTCAAGGTTGCGCAGGGTGTCGAACAGTGTCTCGCCCTTGCTGGTCGAGGACGTGGACACGTTGAGAGTGATCACGTCCGCCGACAACCGCTGTGCCGCTAGTTCAAAGGTGGTGCGGGTGCGCGTGGAGTTCTCGAAGAACACGTTGCACACCGTCTTGCCGCGCAGCAGCGGGACTTTTTTCACCGCCCGGGCGCCGACTTCCAGAAAGGAGTCAGCGGTGTCGAGAATTTCAGTGAGCAGCTCGCGAGGCAAGCCGTCGAGTGACAGGAAATGGCGCAGCTGACCTTGATGGTTGAGCTGCAGCGGGCGCTTGGCGTCGAGGGGCGTCATCGCAAAGGACTCTTTCAAGGGCGGTTAAAGGGCGGTGGACAGGTCTTGAATTTCGAGGGCCAGCGGCGCAGGACCGCTCAGCTTGACCCGCTCGTTGGCGGCCAGCGTCAACGTCGCGCCAACCACGTCCGGGCTGATCGGCAGTTCGCCAGCGTCCAGGTCCAGCAGGCACACCAGCGTCACGCTGGCCGGGCGGCCGTAGTCGAACAGTTCGTTGAGCGCGGCGCGAATCGTGCGGCCGCTCATCAGTACGTCATCGATCAGCACCAAGTGCTGGCCTTCGATTTCGAACGGCAGCTCGGAAGGGCGCACTTGTGGGTGCAGGCCGTTCTGGCTGAAGTCGTCGCGGTAGAAGGAAACGTCCAGTGTGCCCATCGGTTCGTCGCGACCCATTGTCTTGAGCAATTCCTGCGCGACCCATACGCCGCCAGTGCGAATGCCGATGAAACGAGGTTCGCTGACACCGCGCTTGTTGAGGTGCGCGTTCAGGTCAGTGGCCATCTGACGAATCAGTTCGGCGGGGTTCGGCAGGTTCATGAAGTTGCTCCTGAAAGTACCCGAGCCGCGGCAAGGCCTGGCTCAGGCGGAAACGAAAATTCAGATTGTTACCGCTAAGCCCTATACAGGCTAATTGTGTCAGGCACTGAACAACTCGGCGTTTGCGTCCATCCAGCCCTGCAACAGGAGCATGGCGGCGATCGCATCGACCGGGTTGTCTTTGTAACTGCTACCGCGCTGACCGCCACGACTCATGCGCTCGCCCTTGGCCTCGAAAGTCGTCAGGCGTTCGTCATGGGTATAAACCGGCAGATTGAAGCGACCGTTGATCCGACGGGAAAACTTCTCGGCCTTGACGCTCATGTCGCTGGGCGTGCCATCCATGTTCAGCGGCAGGCCGACGACGATGGCGTCGGGTTTCCATTCGCGGATCAATGCTTCGATCTGGCTCCAGTCCGGCACGCCTTGCTGGGCCTTGAGGGTGCACAGGTCGCGGGCTTGACCGGTAATCACCTGGCCCACCGCAACGCCGATCTGTTTGGTGCCGTAATCGAAACCCAGTAGTAAGCGCAGTGCGGGCATCAGGCGTGGCCTGCCTGGCTGGTGAGCAGGTTCAGGTTTACGCCCAGGCGCGCGGCGGCGGCATCCCGACGCTGGTCACTGTCGACGTCAAAGAGAATGGCAGGATCGAACGGGCAGGTTAGCCAGGCATTGGCAGCCATTTCAGCTTCCAGTTGGCCTGCATCCCATCCGGCGTAACCCAGAGTGATCACATTTTGATCAGGGCCGTAGCCGTCTGCGATGGAAAACAGCACATCCTGAGAAGTGGAAAGCGCCAGGTCGCCGAGCTCGACGGTGGCCTGAAAGACCTGCCCGCGGGGGTGCAGCACGAAACCGCGGTCGGTCTGAACCGGACCGCCGGTGTGTATCGCTATTTCCTGGCAACGCACGGGAGCGGGGAGCTCGGGGCGCAATTGTTCAAGGACATCCGCCAGCGTGAGGCTTTGCGGTCGGTTGATGACCAGCCCCATGGCTCCGTTGGCGTTGTGCTCGACGATGTAAGTCAGCGTCTGCGCAAAGTTCGGGTCCACCATGTGCGGCATGGCGATCAGGAATTGATGCTTGAGATAACTCGCAGATACGTTTTTCATGAGCCCTAGTGTGGCGTCGCGCGGCGGGCCTGACAACTGGCAGTTCTGACAGGTCCGCAGGTTTGTGAAGGAGCCATCAGTTACTGGAAAGCTTGTCACCCCGGGCGAATTTCCATGTCCGGATGATTTCAAGCCGGTCGATGTCAGCCAGATCGCCGGTGAACGGCGCAAATGGCGCCGCCAGACGCACGATTCGCTGTGCAGCCTGATCCAGCAAGGGTTGTCCTGAGGACTCCAGCACGAGTATTTCGTACAGCGAGCCGTCGCGATTGATCGAGACCATCAGGCGCAAATTGCCGTAGATCTGCTTGCGGCGTGCTTCTTCCGGGTAATTCAGGTTGCCGACGCGCTCGACTTTCTTGCGCCAGTCGTCTTTGTACCAGGCGCCTTTGTCGCGCATGGTCGACGCGGCATTGAGGCGGTGGATCTTTGGTCGCTTGGCGTACAGCTGTTGTTCGTTGGAGAGCTCGGCTTCGAGGCTGGCGATTTCACTGCTCAGTTGCGAACTGTCGAATTCCGGGGCGGCCTTTGGCGTTGGGTCCGGTTTGACCTCTTCACGCTTGGCCACAGTCTTTTCAGGCGTTTTGGCCTTGGTGGCGACCACGGTTTTCGCCGACTCCTGTTTTTGCACAGGTTTTGCGGCTGGAGGCGGTGTCACTTTATTGATCTTGGTGTCCTGGAACGGCGCAAGCTCGGTGGTCTTGGGGATTTCCGCCTTGTCCAGGGTGCCGCTGCCTTCCTGATTGTCTTGAGCCAGAAAGTCGGCCTGTTTGGGCTTGGTGTCACTTTTGAACGTGGCGAGGGTGATTTCCAGCGTCTGGCTGATCTGTTCCGGTTTGACGTAAGTGAAACCCACGCCAAGGATGATCGCCACGTGTATCAACGCCGCAATCAGCAGGGTAAAGCCCAGACGATCCGCCGGGCGCACGCCTGATTGGGTAAGTTCGTATGGGAGATCGACAGCAGTCATCAGCGGGTTAGCGTCTCTTGGGGTATTTCAAAATCGTTGGCTGCGCATGATAGCCCAGATTGAAATGCGGACTTCTGTGGGAACACATATAACCCTGTGGGAGCTGGGCTTGCCCGCGATAAGTACGACACAGATATCAGGTCTATCGCGTCCAGCCTTATCGCGGGCAAGCCCAGCTCCCACAAGGGATCGGGCTCTGAGTTACCGAGCGTTCAGCTTCTTCTCGATCACATCCATCAACATCCCGCCAATATTAGTACCGAATGCATTGTCGATTTCACGAATGCAGGTCGGGCTGGTGACGTTGATTTCGGTCAGATGCTCGCCGATCACGTCCAGGCCGACGAAGATCAGGCCTTTTTCACGCAGGGTAGGGCCGATCTGTTCAGCGATGTAGCGATCCTTATCCGTCAGCGGACGTGCTTCGCCACGACCACCTGCTGCCAGATTGCCGCGGGTTTCCCCGGCCGCCGGGATACGTGCCAGGCAATACGGGACAGGTTCGCCGTCCACCATCAGAATGCGTTTGTCGCCGTCCTTGATCGCAGGCAAGTAGCCCTGCGCCATGATTTGCTGGGTGCCGTGTGCAGTCAGGGTTTCGAGGATCACCGACAGGTTCGGATCGCCCACGCGATGGCGGAAGATCGACGCGCCGCCCATGCCGTCCAACGGCTTGAGGATCACATCGCCGTGCTCAGCGGCAAACTCGCGCAGGATGTCTGCACGACGGCTGACCAAAGTCGGTGGCGTCAGGTGCGGGAACTGTGTGGCGAACAGCTTTTCGTTGCAGTCGCGCAGGCTCTGCGGCTTGTTCACGATCAGCACGCCAGCACGCTCGGCCTGCTCCAGCAGATAAGTGGCGTAGACGAATTCCATGTCGAATGGCGGATCCTTGCGCATCAGGATCACATCCAGATCATCCAGACCGCTGTCCACTTCGGTACCGAACTCGAACCATTTGGCCGGGTCGGCAAAAACTTTCAGCGGTTTCATGCGGGCGCGGGCCTGGCCAGCGTTCTGATACAGGTCCTGCTGCTCCATGTAGAACAGCGACCAGCCGCGTTCCTGAGCGGCAAGCAGCATGGCCAGTGAGCTGTCCTTTTTATAGGAGATGCGCTCAATCGGGTCCATGACAATCCCTAGGCGAACGCTCATGGGCAAATATCCTCTGATCGATAACGGCCGCGTCGGCCTTGAAATAGGCGTCAGGGTGGCGCTCCGCTTGCTCCGGGTCAAGAGGCAAGCACGTGGCGGCCGGCTTTATGGATTGAGTCTGGAGAGTGTGCTAAAAAGGCTCGGCGCCTGAATTTGGCATTTGGCCTTCAGCCCCTGTAAATCAGGAGCTGGCAGTACGATCAGGCTCCCGTGCCGGGCTGAACACGCATAATTACGCCGCGGCGATGGAAGAGCAGATATGGAACAGCATTCATCAGCACTGAAAGTCATGGTCATCGATGATTCGAAGACGATTCGTCGCACCGCCGAAACGCTGCTGAGAAATGTCGGTTGCGAGGTCATTACCGCAATTGACGGATTCGATGCGCTGGCCAAGATCGCCGACAATCATCCGCGCATCATCTTCGTCGACATCATGATGCCGCGTCTGGATGGCTATCAGACCTGCGCGTTGATCAAAAACAACCGGGCGTTCAAATCGACGCCGGTGATCATGCTCTCGTCCAAGGATGGCCTGTTCGACAAGGCCAAGGGACGAATCGTCGGCTCTGATCAGTTTTTGACCAAACCGTTTAGCAAGGAAGAGCTGCTCAGCGCGATCAAGGCGCATGTGCCGGGGTTCGTTGCAGTGGAACAACAAGTTTCGTGACGCCTGCTGCCCACAAGGGCAGCGGGCATTCATCCTTATGGGGAACACCATGGCTCGAATTCTGATCGTCGATGACTCGCCGACTGAAATGTACAAATTGACCGGCATGCTGGAAAAGCACGGTCATGAAGTCCTCAAGGCCGAAAACGGTGCCGACGGCGTTGCCCTGGCGCGTCAGGAAAAGCCTGACGCCGTGCTGATGGACATCGTCATGCCCGGCCTCAATGGTTTCCAGGCCACCCGCCAACTGACCAAGGACGCGGACACCAGCATGATCCCGGTGATCATCATCACCACCAAGGATCAGGAAACCGACAAGGTCTGGGGCAAACGTCAGGGCGCGCGTGATTACCTGACCAAGCCGGTGGACGAAGAGACCCTGATGAAAACCCTGAACGCGGTACTCGCCGGCTGACGCCGGTTCGTCATGGCTGAGTCTCAAACCGCTTTCCAGCTGCTGTTCGACATCGATCAACGTTGTCGAACGCTGGCGGCGGGCCTGCCGTTTCAGGAAACCCGCCAGCAGGACTGGAGCGGTATCGGCTTTCGCATGGGCGAGCGTTGCTATGTGGCGCCCATGGGGGAAGTCAGCGAAATCCTTCATGAGCCACGCTACGCAGCGCTGCCCGGCGTAAAACCCTGGGTGCGCGGTGTGGCCAATCTGCGTGGCAAGCTGTTACCCATCATGGATCTGTGCAGCTTTTTCGGCCATGAACTGTCACCCCTGCGTAAAGAGCGGCGGGTACTGGTGGTTGAGCACCAGGATGTATTCGCCGGTTTGTTGGTTGATGAGGTTCTCGGCTTGCAGCATTTCAGCCAGATCAGCCTAATGCCCCGGCAGGCGGCCGACATGGATGACGACATTACGCCGTTCATTCGAGGGCAGTTTCTGCGCGATCAGGCCTGGCTAGTGTTCAGTCCATGGGCGCTGGCGCAGTCACCGGGCTTCATGGACGTAGCGTTGTAACGTATTGGGCAGGCCAGCAACGCTGGCCTTTTTTGCTTGCGCGATAAACATCGCATTCGGTCCAGGTGGGACATGAGTAAGACAGGCAGATCATTGGAAGGCCTACGCAGCCGTTCGCAAATCGTCGTGCTGTTCGTCGCGCTGATCATTTTCATCGTGTTGCTGTTCGTCAATTTCGCTTACCTCAACACGCAGTCGAATTACGACAAGCAATACATCGGTCACGCAGGCGAGCTGCGCGTGTTGTCTCAGCGCATTGCCAAGAACGCCTCCGAGGCCGCCGCGGGTAAACCGCAAGCCTTCAAATTGCTCGCCGATGCCCGCAACGACTTTGACATGCGTTGGGGCTATCTGCGCAAGGGCGACAAAAACACCGGTTTGCCACCCGCGCCACAGGACGTCCGCGACGAGTTGCAGACGGTGCAGGCCGACTGGGAAGCCCTGCGTAGAAACTCCGACGTGATTCTGGCCAACGAGCAGACCGTGCTGTCGTTGCATCAAGTGGCTGCGACCCTGGCCGAAACCATCCCGCAATTGCAGGTCGAGTACGAAAAAGTCGTCGATATCCTGCTGCAAAACCGCGCGCCAGCCAGCCAGGTCGCAGTTGCCCAGCGTCAGTCTTTGTTGGCTGAGCGGATTCTTGGTTCGGTCAACAAGGTGCTGGCGGGGGATGACACCGCGGTTCAGGCCGCCGACGCTTTCGGTCGTGACGCCAGTCAGTTCGGCCAAGTGCTCAGCGGCATGCTCGACGGCAACGTGAGCTTGCGCATCGCACAGGTCGACGACCCGGCCGCCCGAGCGCGTTTGGCCGAGATCGCCGAGTTGTTCCAGTTCGTTTCCGGTTCGGTGGATGAGATTCTCGAAACATCGCCTGAGCTGTTCGAGGTGCGCGAGTCTGCAGGCAACATCTTCAACACGTCACAAACCCTGCTAGACGAAACCTCTGTGCTCGCCAACCGGCTGGAGCATCTGGCCAGTGCGCGCTCATCGAACACCATTGGCGGTTACGTGCTGGGCCTGTTGGCCTTGATGTCGATCATCCTCATTGGCCTGGTCATGGTGCGTGAGACCAATCGTCAGCTTCGCGAGACCGCCGAGAAAAGCGAGCGCAACCAGAACGCGATCATGCGTCTGCTCGATGAAATCGAAAACCTTGCTGACGGCGATCTGACCGTGGCCGCGTCGGTGACGGAGGATTTCACCGGGGCAATTGCTGACTCCATAAACTATTCCATCGACCAGTTGCGCGAGCTGGTAGCGACCATCAACCTCACTGCCGAGCAAGTGTTCGGTGCGGTGAAGGACACCCAGGGCACCGCCACGCAACTGGCTGCGGCGTCCGAGCATCAGGCGTTGCAGATCGCTGCGGCGTCCAACGCGATCAACCGCATGACCGGGTCTATCGATCTGGTCTCGGCCAACGCCCATGAGTCCTGGTCGGTGGCCGAGCGCTCCGTGGCCATTGCCAACAAAGGCAATGAGGTGGTGCACAACACCATCAACGGCATGGACAACATTCGCGAGCAGATTCAGGACACGTCCAAGCGAATCAAGCGTCTTGGTGAGTCTTCTCAGGAAATCGGCGATATTGTCAGCCTGATTGACGACATTGCTGACCAGACCAACATCCTCGCCTTGAACGCTGCGATTCAGGCGTCGATGGCCGGTGACGCCGGGCGCGGTTTTGCGGTGGTGGCTGACGAAGTGCAGCGCCTGGCTGAACGTTCGTCCTCAGCGACCAAGCAGATTGAAACGCTGGTGCGGGCGATTCAGAACGACACCAACGAGGCGGTGATCTCCATGGAGCAGACCACCACCGAAGTGGTGCGGGGGGCGCGCCTTGCGCAGGACGCCGGAGTGGCGCTAGAAGAGATCGAAGGCGTTTCAAAAATCCTTGCCGCGCTGATCCAGAGCATCACCAACGCGGCCCAGCAGCAGTCAGAACTGGGTCTGCAGATATCCCAGACCATGACGGTTATTCAGCAAACCACCTCGCAGACCACCTCAGGTACCGCCGCCACGGCGCGCAGCATGGGTAACCTGGCGAAGATGGCCAGCGCGATGCGTCGCTCGGTTTCAGGCTTCACCTTGCCGTCATCGAAGGACCGTGGGTGATGTTCAAAAAACGTACAGCTCAGCTCTCCTGCAGAGAAGGTCCGGTCGACACAAACATTCAGGTTGGAATGCGATCTCTGTGGGAGCGGTGCTTGCCCGCGATGCATGAGACGCAGTTAGACGACATACCGCGTTATCGTTTATCGCGGGCAAGCACCGCTCCCACAGGGTCGGTTTATCCCTCGGTGAGCGTCTACGGGTTCGGGTTCAACTTCGGTATAAGCAATCAAGCTGGGTATTGGAGTCGTCATGGCTGATCGGCACGACTATGTAGCGCTGGAATGGGTGAAAGGCGAAATCGCTGAAACCCTCAAGCAGGCTCGCCAGGCCCTCGAAGTATTCATCGTCGACCCCGGCCATACGGAGGCGATGGACGAGTGCCTGGATTGCGTGCACCAGGTGCACGGCAGCCTGCAAATGATCGAATTCTACGGTGCAGCGTTGCTGGCCGAGGAAGTCGAACAACTGGCGCTCGCCTTGCAGCAGGATCGCGTGGCGGAGCGTGCCGAGGCCGAGCAGTTGCTGACTCAGGCCATGACGCAACTGCCTGCGTATCTGGACCGTATTCATTCTGCCCGGCGCGATCTGCCGCTGGTGGTCTTGCCGCTGCTCAACGACTTGCGCAGTGCCCGGGGTGAAAGCCTGTTGTCGGAGACCAGCCTGTTCGCGCCGCAACTGGTCAGTGTTGCACCGCTGGATGCGCAAACTCTTGAACAGCGCGACAACCCCGAGTTACCCGCGCTGCTGCGCAAATTACGCCAGACCCTGCAGACTGCGCTGGTCGGCCTGTTGCGTGAGCAGGACGTAAAGACTCAGCTCGGCTACATGGGCAAAGTCTTCGCGCGTCTCGAACAGCTGTGCGACAACGCGCCATTGGGGCCGCTGTGGCAGATTGCGTCGGCATTGGTGGAGACCATGCTCAATGGCAATTTCACAAACAGCCCGGCATTGCGCAGCCTGTTCAAGGATGCCGACAAAGAACTCAAACGCCTGCTGGAGCAGGGCGTTGCGGGGATCAACCAGCCTGCGCCGGATGAGTTGCTCAAAAGCCTGTTGTTCTACATCGCCAAGTCCGACAGCCTGGCGCCACGAATGGTTGATCTGAAGGACCAGTACGGCCTGGACGAAGCGCTGCCCGACACCACGCCACCCAGCCAGCAACGGACGAGCCTCGGACCTGATCGCGACGCGATGCGCTCGGTGATCAGCGCCTTGTGCGAAGAGCTGGTGCGGGTCAAAGAGCGGCTGGATGTGTTTGTACGCGGTGATCGCAAGTCGGTCAGCGAACTCAACAGCCTGTTACCGCCGCTGCGGCAGATCGCCGACACACTGGCGGTGCTGGGCTTCGGTCAGCCGCGTAAAGTCATCATTGATCAGTTGGCCGTGGTGCAGGGTTTGGCGCAGGGCCAGCGCGAGCCGAGTGACGCCGCATTGATGGATGTGGCCGGGGCGTTGCTCTATGTCGAGGCAACGCTGGCCGGAATGGTCGGCCCGGTCGAGCAAGCCGCCAATCGCGAAGAGAGTCGCCTGCCCACCACTGACCTGACGCAGATTCATCAGTTAGTCATCCGTGAAGCCCGGGTCGTGCTGCAGCAAGCCAAGGATGTGATCATTGATTACATCGATGGTGAATGGGATCGCGAGCGCCTGAAGCCACTGTCTGCGTTGCTGGTTCAAGTGCGCGGCGCGCTGGCGATGATTCCGCTGGCCCGTGCAGCCAGTCTGCTGGCGGCCTGCAATGACTACATTCTTGAACACCTGCTGATCGACGAAACCCGTCCGGCCTGGACGCAGCTCGACAGCCTTGCTGACACCATTACCGGCATCGAGTATTACCTGGAGCGCATGGGCGAAGACCATGAGGCGCCGGGCGAACAGGTGCTCGACATGGCGCAGGAAAGCCTGGCTCGACTGGGCTACACGCCCGCGTCGGATACCCTCGACGTACCGGTGCTGGACGAGGTCATCAGCCAGGACGAGATTCTTGAGCTGGAAGCGCGCAACGCCTTGGTCAGCCCGACGCAAACCATCGCCGATGTGCTGGCCAGTCCAATGTCTGGCGTGAACCCGCCGGCGCTTCATACCCCAGATAGCCTGTTGCCGCCGCCTGCCGATGAAGAAGCGGTGGACGACGAGTTACTGGAAGTCTTTCTTGAGGAAGCCGAAGAAGTCCTCGCCGCCCTGCGCGAATACCTGCCGCAATGGATTGGCTCCCTCAATGATGCGCGCAGCAACACCACCGCGCTGACCGAAGTGCGCCGCGCTTTCCACACCCTCAAGGGCAGTGGGCGGATGGTTCGTGCATTGATCCTTGGCGAGCTGGCGTGGGCAGTGGAAAACCTGCTCAACCGGATACTGGAAAACAGTGTCAAACCCGACGAGCACGTTCAGCAACTGCTCAACGAAGTGCTGGAACTGCTGCCAGCAGTCCTCAAGGATTTTGCTCAAGGCGCGCAGCGTCAGCGCAACGATGTGGACCGCCTCGCTGCCCAGGCGCATGCCCTGGCCAGAGGACAAGGGTTGCTGACCTTCGACGTCGCCGCCGATAGCGAAAACGAAACCGACGAGCTCGACCCGCAACTGCTGGAAATCTTCCGCCAGGAAGCCCTGAGTCATCTGGACAGTCTCAAGCGTTTTCTGAAGAGCTGCGCCAATGATCCAGAGCCTGCCATCAGCGACGACCTGCTGCGGGCGCTGCACACCCTAAAAGGCAGCGCCTCCATGGCCGGTGTGTTGCCGATTGCGGAACTGACCAGTCCGCTGGATCAACTGGTGCGTGAGTACAAAGCGCACATGCTGGCATTGGGGCAGGCCGAACTTGAGTTGTTACACCAGGCCGAACCGCTGCTTCTGATGGGCCTGGCGCAGCTGTCGAGCGATCCGTTGGGGCCGATTTCCGGTGCGGCGGCTCTGATCGACGCCGCCCAGACCTTGCTGCAAGAGCGACTGGCAGCGGTGTTGAGTGCGTCGAACAACGGTCTGCGGGTCAAGCGCAATCCGCAACTGATCGAGAGCTTTCTGGCCGAAGGCATGGACATCCTGCTGGATGCGGAAAACCTCTTGCAGCGTTGGCGTGAACACCCCGGCGAACGGCAGGAACTCTCTGCGCTGCTGGATGAGCTGACCACCTTGGGGCATGGCGCGCACCTCGCCGACTTGCCGCAAGTGGACGAACTTTGCGAGGCCTTGCTGGACCTGTATGGGGCTGTGGAAGAAAGCAGCCTGGCGGTCAGCGAACGCTTTTTTGATGAGGCCGAGCAGGCCCATGAAGCACTGATCTGCATGCTTGATCAACTGGCGGCCGGGCAAGAAGTTGAAGCCTGTCCGGCCCGCATTCAGGCGTTGCGGGACTTGCATGATCAGGCGCTGGACCCTTCAGCCACGGGCCTGATCAAAAGTGACGGCAGCCAGACGCTGAGCATCACCGAGCTGAACGCGGCCACCGAAACGTTGGCCAGTCATGCGCCGATTCTCGGCGACCCGTTGAACCTCGATGACGAGATCGTCGAGATATTTCTTGAGGAAGCGGTGGATATCCTCGACAGCGCCGGGCAAGCCCTGCAGCGCTGGTTCGATGACCCGGAAAACCCGTTGCCGCTATCAGCCTTGCAGCGCGACCTGCACACCTTGAAGGGTGGCGCGCGCATGGCTGAAATCGGTCCCATTGGCGATCTGGGGCATGAACTGGAAAGCGTCTACGAAGGCCTGATCGACCGCCGATACACCCATTCTCCGGCCCTGGCTGACTTGCTGGTCCAAAGCCATGACCATCTGGCATTGATGCTTGAAGAGTTACAGAAGCACCGGGTGCTGAGTGACCCGACGGCGTTGATCGATGCCATTCAGGCCTTGCGTATGGGCGCCACGCCGACGTCAATGGGCGAGCCCGTACCGGCACAGCCCAAAGTTGAAGCCAATACTTCGCCTGAGCGCGACACCGAGTTGCTGGAAATCTTCCTCGAAGAAGGCTTCGACCTCATCGACAGCTCCGGCGCTGCGCTGGCAAGGTGGCAGGCCGACACCGCTAATTTGCTCGAAGTGGAAAACCTGCTGCGCGACCTGCATACCTTGAAAGGTGGCGCGCGCATGGCAGAAATCGCCCCCATCGGCGATCTGGCTCACGAGCTGGAAACGCTATATGAGGGTTTGTCGGCCGGGACAGTGAAGCCCGATCCGATCACCATCAGCCTGCTGCAAAGCGGCCACGATTTGCTCGGCGATATGCTCGACGCGGTGCGCACCGACAAGCCGTTGCCCGGTGCGGCGCTGCTGATCGAGAGCATTCGCAAGCAGGCCTCTGGCGATAGCTCGAATGGTCCAACCCTCGCGCCAGCGATGCTCGAACCGTTGGCCCCGATACTCATGCCCGAACCAGCCCCGGCCCCTGATACCGAGGGGGAGCGCGCGGCTAGCGAGATGGTCAAGGTTCCGGCGCAAGAACTGGAAACGCTGGTCAATCTGGCGGGCGAGACATCGATCTTTCGCGGCCGTATCGAACAGCAAGTCATTGACGCCGAAGGCACCCTCGCAGAAATGGCCACGACCATTGAGCGGATGCGCGATCAGTTGCGGCGTCTGGACATGGAAACCCAAGGCAGCATCCTCAGTCGTGAGCAGGTGCAGGCCGAGCGGCTGGGTTACGAAGATTTCGACCCGCTGGAAATGGATCGCCATTCCCAGCTGCAACAATTGTCCCGCGCTTTGTTCGAGTCCGCGTCCGACTTGATGGACCTCAAGGAAACCCTCGACGCCCGGGCCAGCGATGCGCAGACCCTGTTGCTGCAACAGGCGCGGGTCAATACCGAACTGCAGGAAGGCCTGATGCGCACGCGCATGGTGCCTTTCGAGCGCATGGTGCCGCGCCTCAAACGCATCGTGCGTCAGGTGTCTGCCGAGCTGCACAAGAAGGTCCATTTCGAGGTGGGTAACGCTGAAGGCGAGATGGACCGTACGGTGCTTGAGCGCATGGTTGCGCCGCTGGAGCACATGCTGCGCAACGCCATCGATCATGGCCTTGAAAGCACCGAAGAGCGCCTGGCTCAGGGCAAGCCCGAGTTCGGCACCATTCTTCTGGATCTCAAGCACGAAGGCGGCGATATCGTCTTCGAAATGAGCGACGACGGCGCAGGCGTGGACCTGGATGCGGTGCGGAAGAAGGCCATCAAGCGCGGCATGATTCCGGCTTATGCGCAGCCGGGTTATCACGAGACGTTGCAGTTCATTCTGGAGCCTGGGTTCTCTACCGCGGAAACTGTCACGCAGATTTCCGGGCGCGGCGTCGGGATGGACGTGGTGCATGCGGAGGTCAAGCAACTGGGCGGCACCATGGTCATCGAATCGGTGCAGGGGCAGGGGGCGCTGTTCCGGATTCGCCTGCCGTTCTCGGTGTCGGTCAACCGTGCACTGATGGTGCAGTGGGGCGAAGAGCAATACGCCGTGCCGCTCAATACTGTCGAAGGCATTGTGCGGGTCATGCCCGGCGAGCTGGAAAGGTGCTACCAGTCGACGCCGCCGCGTTATCAATATGGCGAGCGGGTTTACGAGTTGCGCTATCTGGGCGAGCTGCTCAATTACAGTCAGCCGCCTTCGTTCATCGGGCAGACCCAGCCGTTGCCGGTGTTGCTGGTGCATGTTCAGGACCAGTGGGTGGCGGTGCAGGTCGATGCGTTGGCGGGCTCGCGGGAAATCGTCGTTAAAAGCCTCGGCCCGCAGTTTTCCAGGGTGCAGGGTATTTCCGGTGCGACCATTCTGGGCGATGGCCGCGTCGTGCTGATTCTCGATTTGCTGGCGCATATTCGTCGGTTGCATGGCCGCCTGCTGGCCGAGCAAGCGGCGGGGCGCAGTGTGCCGGTGTGGAGCGATGCCGAGCAGGGCCGACCGCTGTTGGTAATGGTGGTGGACGATTCGGTCACGGTACGCAAAGTCACCAGCCGCCTGCTGGAACGTCACGGCATGAACGTGCTGACGGCCAAAGACGGTGTCGACGCCATGCTGCTGCTCAAGGAGCGCGTCCCGGACGTCATGTTGCTGGATATTGAAATGCCACGCATGGACGGTTTCGAAGTCCTCGGCCATGTTCGCGCCGACGAGCAGCTCAAGGAATTGCCCATCATCATGATCACCTCCCGCTCCGGCCAGAAGCACCGCGACCGTGCCATGGGGCTGGGCGTTAACGAATACCTGAGCAAGCCGTATCAGGAATCAGTGCTGCTCGAAAGCATCGCCTATTGGAGTCAGGTCAATGCCTAACGCTGCCAGTGCGACACAACTGACCGGGCTGATTCTGCCCCTGAGCGACCGCAATTTGCTGTTGCCCAACGTCGCCGTGGCGGAACTCATCGATTATCAGGATTGCAGCGCCGACAGTGATGCGCCTGCATGGTATCTGGGGCCGATCAGCTGGCGGCAGCGCACTTTGCCCTTGCTCAGTTTCGAAGCCGCGTGCGGCGGCCGAACCCTTGTCGGTGGCCGCGCACGCATTGTCGTACTCAACGCCCTGGGTGGCCGCGACGAGCTGAAATTCATTGCCCTGCTGACTCAAGGCATTCCCCGTTCCTGCAAGGTCGACAACCAGCTCAGCTATGTTGACGTCCCCCTCGATGCGCTTGAGCTTGCGGCGGTGCAAATCGGCGAGACCATCGCGAAGATCCCCGATCTGGTGGGGCTAGAGCAGTGGTTGGTGGATGCGGGCCTCACACAAACCTCCCTGTAGGAGCTCACGAGCACCGCGAGGCAGCGATAGCGTTCTGCCTGACACACCGCCATCGCGGCCTCGCGGTGCTCGTGCGCTCCTACAAAGAATCGTATCCCGCCGGGTATGTGAGCCGATTAGATTTTATATTCGGCTCACGGAATGAGCCGAATAGGTTTATTATTCGGCTCATGTGCATAACGGCCGTCATCATGAACGAACCCCTGAACTGGATCTGGCAGCACGCTGACTGGCCGCATGTTCGCTGGCAGGCGGAGCGGCTCGCCTCACTGTTGCGCTGCTGCTCTCAGGCGCAGGGCCAGTTGCTGGGCATGTTGGGGGCGGCCGGTGCCGATGCGAGCGCACAGACGGAGCTTGATGCGCTGCTGCAAAACATCATCACTTCTTCAGCCATTGAAGGTGAGCAACTGAATGTTGGCTCGGTGCGCTCCTCGCTGGCCAAGCGTCTTGGACTTGAGACTGATCAGCGGGTCAGCCCACGCAGTGAAGGCCTGGCCGAGCTAATGCTCGATGCCACCCAGCAACACACTGCGACGCTCACCCTTGAGCGGGTACTCCATTGGCACACGCTGCTGTTTCCAGCGCAGGCATCGCTGCTGTCCCACAACATCCGGGTAGGTGCCTTGCGGGGCGAAGAGCCGATGCAGGTTGTGTCGGGGCGTGTGGACCGGCCAACTGTGCATTTCGAAGCCCCGGCGCGCGAAGGTCTGGAGGGACAACTCGATGCGTTTCTCGATTGGTTCGCCGCCAGCCGGGAAGATGTCAGCCTTGACCCATTGCTGCGTGCGGGCATTGCGCACTTCTGGTTCGTGACGCTGCATCCCTTCGATGACGGCAACGGCCGTCTGACGCGAGCAATCACTGACCTTGCTTTGGCGCAGGCCGAGAACCAGGCGATCCGTTTTTATGCCATGTCCGCAAGCATCCTGGCGGATCGACGCGGCTACTATGAAGTCCTGGAGCGCAGCCAGAAAGAAGGTCTGGATATCACGCCGTGGCTCGAATGGTTTCTGCAAACCTTGCTGCATACCCTTGAGCAAGCGATCAAACGCATCGACCGCGTTCTGGCCAAGGCACGCTTCTGGCAGCAACACCGGGAAGACGGTTTATCGCCAGAGCAAATCAAAGTCCTCAACCGTTTGCTGGACGGAAGTTTACTGGCAGACAAGCCGGGTTTCGAAGGCGGCATCAGCGCCGCGCAATATCAGGCTGTTGCGAAGGTCAGTAAAGCCACAGCCACCCGGCACCTGGCTGATCTTCTGGAAAAGGACTGCGTGCTGAAACTGCCGGGGGGAGGGCGTAGTACGCGGTATCAGTTGGTCTTGGATTGAGCGGTTGTTGTCCCGCAGCTAACCTTGGACCTGTAGGAGTGAGCTTGCTCGCGATAGCGTTAATTCAGGCGATAATTGTCGTCTACAGAGAAACCGAATCGCGAGCAAGGTGGAGCGCCACCCCGGTCACTCCTACAATGGCCTGTGCTTGCTGCGTGAGCGCGTCGGTTCACTTCTAGCTCGCTGAGGCTCAAGGACATATCGTCGGTCAGAACTGTCCTGGCTTTGTGTTGAGCGACAGAGCGGCGCAGGCGCTTGGCGTTTGATTCGTTACTCAGCAAGTAAGTCGTCTCAACGCTGGAGTTTTCATTCCGCGGGTTGTCAGGCGAGGTCATGATGAAATCCGAAGAGCGTTTTCAATGAAAAGTAACTGATTTAGGCGGAGCGAATCAGTACGTATGTATTACCCACCGAGATATTGAGCCACAACTTCCCCGCTCCACAGCCAGACATCGCCCTTTCCCTTGAGTGAAATTTCCGAGAAAATCCCGGCCTATTGCGCCCTGTGATTGGGGTCTCTAACCTCCTGCCGTCGCTGCAAAATCAGCGATCAGGTTTGGTAGACCTAGGTTATGTAGGCGCAAGGCGCCACCTTCAGCGAGGCGCTTTCTTACGGTCCGTGTTTATGGTGGCCGTGCGCATGGCGTCTTCGGACGCGCCGGGTGCCTGCGACCGGTTCTACCAACTTGCGTACGGCCGCCACCCTTCGTTTGGTAGCGAAGACAGCGGCTCCTTAAGTCATGTAGGAATTAAATCAAATGCCCGAAACACCACCCCAAATACCCTTCCTCGCCAATCACGCCCTGACCCAGGAGCAAGCCCTGACCCACGCCTCGGAGTTGCTGCGTTGCGCCATGGCCACTGCGTACGAATGCGGCGATAGCCTGACCGGTTCAAAGCGCGATCTGGCGTTTTCTGTTGTGCATCTGGTTGAAATGGCCAACACGATGGTTGAGCGGTCGCTTCGATAGTTGCTGCGAAGCTACTTTCTTCTGTGGGAGCTGAGCTTGCTCGCGATGAACGATGATGCGATCTGCCTGAAACACCGCGGTGCCTGCATCGCGGGCAAGCCCAGCTCCCACAATGATCTGAGCCTTGCACTACAGCTTTTGGGCCAGCATTAGCCGCCATCAACTGATCATTACTCCAACCGTAACGATCCCACCCTCTACTTGATTGATGCCCCGCACCCTTAGCTCCTAAGGTGGCCCACGACAGCGAAATCGTGGAGTGGACATGACAACAATAACGACCCCCGACGCGCGCTGGTCGCGTCGTCGCACCGAGAAACAGCGGCGGCTCGAGCAGGTGCGGCATCTTGCCGATGGTGTGGTGTTGCCGACCGACAACATCGTCGCAGCGCTGGAAGCCTTGATGGTGTCCGGTGATCGCGTGGTGCTTGAGGGCAACAACCAGAAGCAGGCGGACTTTCTTTCCCGCGCCCTGGCCAAAGTCGACCCGGCCAAGCTGCACGACCTGCACATGATCATGCCCAGCGTTGGGCGCCCGGAGCACCTTGATCTGTTCGAACGCGGCATCGCCCGCAAGCTCGATTTCTCCTTTGCCGGTACGCAAAGCCTGCGCATCAGCCAGTTGCTGGAAGACGGCCTGCTGGAAATCGGCGCGATTCATACCTACATCGAGCTGTACTCGCGGCTCGTGGTCGATCTGATTCCCAATGTCGTGCTCTCTGCCGGTTTCATGGCCGACCGGGCGGGCAACATCTACACCGGCCCAAGCACTGAAGACACTCCCGCCTTGATCGAACCGGCCGCGTTCAGCGAAGGCATTGTCATCGTCCAGGTCAACCAATTGGTGGACGACGTCAGCGATCTGCCTCGCGTTGATATCCCTGCGTCGTGGGTCGACTTTGTTGTGGTCGCCGACAAGCCGTTTTACATCGAACCGTTGTTCACCCGCGACCCGCGCCACATCAAGCCAGTACACGTGTTGATGGCGATGATGGCGATTCGTGGCATCTACGAAAAACACAATGTGCAGTCGCTCAACCACGGCATCGGCTTCAACACCGCCGCCATCGAATTGATCCTGCCGACCTACGGTGAATCACTCGGTCTGAAGGGCAAGATCTGTCGCAACTGGACGCTCAATCCGCACCCGACGTTGATCCCCGCCATCGAAAGCGGCTGGGTGGAGAGCGTGCACTGCTTCGGCACTGAGCTGGGCATGGAAAACTACATTGCTGCCCGGCCAGACGTGTTCTTTACCGGGCGCGATGGCTCGATGCGTTCCAACCGCATGGTCTGCCAACTGGCCGGGCAGTACGCGGTGGATCTGTTCATCGGCGCGACCTTGCAAGTGGATGGTGATGGTCACTCCTCAACCGTCACCCGTGGTCGCCTCGCCGGTTTTGGTGGCGCGCCGAACATGGGCCATGACCCTCATGGGCGTCGCCATCCAACCTCCGCCTGGCTGGACATGCGCCAACAGAGCGGCGACGGCCCGGATGCTTATCTTGAGCGCGGCAAAAAGCTCGTGGTGCAAATGGTCGAGACTTTCCAGGAAGGCGGCAAACCGACTTTCGTGGAAACCCTTGATGCGGTCGAAGTGGCGAAGAAAAGCGGCATGCCCCTCGCGCCGATCATGATCTACGGCGATGACGTCACCCATTTGCTCACCGAAGAAGGCATTGCTTATCTCTACAAGGCACGCAGCCTGGAAGAGCGTCAGGCGATGATCGCAGCGGTGGCAGGCGTGACTGTCATTGGCATGCGCCATAACCCCAAAGACACCGCGCGCATGCGTCGTGAAGGCTTGATTGCGCTGCCGGAAGATCTGGGTATCCGCCGCACCGATGCCAGCCGCGAATTGCTCGCCGCCAAGAGCATCGGTGATCTGGTTCAGTGGTCAGGCGGCTTGTACAACCCACCTGCAAAATTCAGGAGTTGGTAATGAGCGCACTCGCACACAAAGCCAAATCTGACAGCCCGTTGTTCGCCGAACAGCTGGCTGACCTTGCCGTCGACGCGTTGATCGATGAAGCGGACCTGTCACCTAAGCCTGCACTGGTGGATCGGCGCGGCAGTGGCGCGCACAGCGATCTGCATTTGGGCCTGATGCACGCTTCGGCGTTGTCGCTGTGGCCAATGTTCAAAGGCATGGCCGAGGCCGCCGAACAGTTCGCAGAAATCGGCCAGCCTTTGCGCGAGGCCTTGGGCCGCATTGGTCGTGAAGGCGAAGCCGCGATGCTGCGCACCACGAATGGCGTGAACACCCACCGCGGTGCGATCTGGGCGTTGGGCCTGTTGGTCACCGCTGCCGCGCTTGAACCGGATAACTGCAGCCCGGCGCAATTGACCTTGCGCGCCGCAAAGCTGGCCTTGATTGAAGACCGCAACGTGGTCCCGCAACTTAGCCACGGCGCACAAGTGGCCCAGCGTTATGGCGCCATGGGTGCGAAAGAACAGGCGCAACTGGGCTTCCCCGCCGTCATGCAAAAAGGCCTGCCGCAACTGCAACACAGTCGGGCGTCCGGCAGCGGCGAGCAGAACGCGCGACTAGATGCCTTGCTGGCGATCATGACCACGTTGGCGGACACCTGTGTGCTGTATCGCTCCGGCCTTGAAGGTTTGCACGCCATGCAGCAAGGCGCGCAGCGGGTGCTGGATGCGGGCGGCAGTGCGAGCCTGGCCGGTCGTCGCCAATTGCACGCGCTGGATCAGCAGTTGTTGCAGCTCAATGCGTCACCCGGTGGCGCTGCCGATTTGCTCGCCGCATGCCTGTTCATCGATAGCCTTGAGCCTGTGCTCGGCTCTGAATCGAGGAGTGTCTGACCATGGAAACCCTGTCTTTTGAATTCCCCGCCGGGCAGCCGCCGCTAGGCCGTGCGCTGGTGGGTTGTGTCGGTTCCGGTGATCTGGAAGTGCTGCTTGAACCCGGTGTGCCCGGCAAGTTGTCGATCAACGTGGTGACGTCGGTGAATGGCGCGTCTGCCCGCTGGCAGCATTTGTTCGAGCGCATGTTCGACGGCCAGACACCACCTGCGCTGGCCATCGATATTCACGATTTCGGCGCCACACCAGGCGTGGTCCGTTTGCGTCTGGAGCAAGGCTTCGAGGAGATCGGCCATGACTGATACTGCCCGCTTGCTCCAGCAACACAGTTTTGTCGAACTCGGTGCGCGTCAGCGAGCTAAGGCTTTGCTCGACGAGGGTAGCTTTCGTGAGCTGATCGGTCCTTTTGATCGTGTCATGTCGCCCTGGTTGATCAAGCAAGGCATCGTCGCTCAGGCGGACGACGGGGTGATTGTCGCCAAAGGTACGGTCGCTGGTTTGCCGGTGGTTATCGCCGCCATCGAAGGTGCGTTTCAGGGCGGCAGCATGGGCGAAGTGGGCGGCGCGAAAATGGCCGGTGCCTTGGAACTGGCTGCTGAAGACAACCGCAAGGGCATTCCCACGGCTGCGATTCTGCTGTTGGAAACCGGCGGTGTGCGCTTGCAGGAAGCCAACCTTGGCCTGGCGGCGATTGCCGAAATTCATGCGGCGATTGTCGACCTGCGCCAGTACCAGCCAGTGATCGGCGTGGTGGCGGGCAGCGTCGGTTGTTTTGGAGGCATGTCCATCGCGGCGGGCTTGTGCAGTTACCTGTTGGTGACCCAGGAAGCACGGCTTGGCTTGAACGGCCCGCAAGTGATCGAGCAGGAAGCGGGTATCGAAGAATACGACTCCCGCGATCGGCCTTTCATCTGGAGCCTGACCGGAGGTGAGCAGCGTTACGCCAGCCATCTGGTGGACGGTTTTGCCGCTGACGACGTGCAAGCGATCCGTGAACAGGTGACCAGCTGGATCAGCCTCGGTGTTCCGGCTCAGGAGCGCAGCAGCCAGTACGACACCTTTCTGCATCGTCTGGCGCGTCTCGATACTGCTTCGCAAATCGATCCGCAAACCGTGCGCGATCTCTATACAGAGCCGCAATCCAATGGAGCCAAGCCATGAGCGCTTCCCAACGAGGTTTGAACTGGTTCAAAGCGCTCAGCGCCAACGCGGCCGAAGTGGTGGGTCTGCCTCACTCAGTCAAGGCTGCCGATGGAGTACTGGGTGATCAGCCGGTGCGCTTTCTGGCAGTGGTCGCCGATGCTGACAACCGGTTCCCCCGTGCTCGCAATGGCGAGGTCGGTTTACTGGAAGGCTGGGGTTTGGCCAAGGCCGTGGATTCCGCCATCGAGCTGGATCGCGATAACGAACATAAACGCGCGCTGATCGCTATCGTTGATGTGCCGAGCCAAGCGTATGGGCGGCGCGAAGAAGCGCTGGGTATTCATCAAGCGTTGGCGGGCGCGGTAGACAGTTATGCCCGTGCGCGACTGGCGGGCCATCCGGTGATTGGTTTGTTGGTCGGCAAGGCCATGTCCGGCGCTTTTCTGGCTCACGGTTATCAGGCTAATCGGCTGATTGCCTTGCGTGATCCCGGGGTTATGGTGCACGCCATGGGCAAAGAGTCAGCCGCGCGGGTCACGTTGCGCAGCGTCGACGAACTGGAAAAACTCGCCGCCAGCATCCCGCCCATGGCGTACGACATCGAGAACTACGCCAGCCTTGGCTTGCTCTGGGAAACCTTGTCGGTCAGCCAGATCGAGCAGCCCTCCGGCGAAGATATCAGCCAGGTTCAGGATGTGCTGAACAGTGCGATCAAAGACGTGAAGGCCACAGGCAATGACCTTAGCAGTCGACTCGGCGCCAGCAATCGTCAAGCCTCGTCAAAAGTACGCGAACTGTTGCGGGCGCAGTGGTAAATGAACGCTGATCTGGCAGTGCAGCCCCACGATTTGTTGTGGGGCATGCCTGTGTCTGCCTTGCCTGCCGATGCGCCAGACTGGGTGTTTGAGGCCGTACGCCTTGAGCATCCGGTGGTGGTGCGTCGTTCATTGGCGCCGCGAGCGCTTGTCGCGGTGGGTATCCGTGGTCCGGGTCGTGAGCAACGGTTTGCGGCACTGATGCCATGGGATGCTATCGAGCGTTGCGTGCGTCCTGAGCAGTTGACGCATGTTCAAGGAACGCACGATTGGCTTGCGCTGCAAGCACTGGATCAGATTCGCCCGTTGATGGATCTGCTGGCGTTGCCTTGGGGCGTGAGCGGCAGCGCTGGCTTCGAGCTGGCCAGCGGTGTGGCGGCACTGCATCAGAACAGTGACCTGGACTTGATTGTGCGCACTCCGCGCTTTGTCAGCCGTGAATGGGCTGGCGAGTTGGTGAAAGTTCTGGACCGTTCCGTGTGTCGAATCGACGTGCAATTACAGACGCCTTTTGGCGCGCTGGCATTGCGCGAGTGGGCGGGTGCTTCGCGTCAGGTGTTGCTCAAGAGTGAGCACGGTGCCTGGTTGGTCACCCAACCCTGGCAGCCGACCGAGGCCTGCGCATGAGCAGCTTTTGGGTGTTCCCCGGCCAGGGCGCGCAGCAGCCGGGCATGTTGAATCAGCTGCCAGATGAGCAATCGATGCGTGATTGCCTGAGTGAAGCCAGCGATGCGTTGGGCGAAGACGTATTGCTGCTGGATTCTGAGCAAATGCTGCAATCCACTCGCGCCGTTCAGCTGTGTTTATTGATTGCCGGGGTCGCCAGCGCGCGGCTTTTAAAAACCCAGGGCTGCGCGCCGGACACCGTCGCTGGTTTGTCCATTGGTGCTTATCCGGCAGCGGTTGTTGCCGGTTCGCTGGGCTTCACTGACGCTGTTCGGTTAGTGGCCTTGCGCGGTGAGCTGATGCAGAACGCCTATCCCCAAGGCTATGGCATGACGGCGATTATCGGGCTGGATCTGACCGCCGTCGAAGCGCTGGTCGCCGAAGTGCACGGTCCTCAACAGCCCGTGTACCTGGCCAATATCAACGCCGAAAGCCAGTTTGTGATCTCCGGAAGTGCCGAGGCGATGGGTGAAGTGGCACGCCTGGCGAAAGCCAGTGGCGCCGCGACGGTAAAGCGCCTCGCGGTGAGCGTGCCGTCCCATTGCGCGCTGCTTGAACAACCGGCGCAGGCCTTGGCTGAAGCTTTCGCCAACGTGACGATCAAAGCCCCTGCGGTGCGTTATCTGAGTGGCAGCACGGCGCGGCCAATGTTGACTGCCGACAAGCTGCATGACGATCTGGCCTTCAACATGTGCCGCGTCATCGACTGGCGCAGCACGGTGCAAACCGCTTACGAGCGCGGTGCACGTCTGCAGATTGAATTCCCGCCGGGCACCGTGTTGACCGGGCTGGCGCGCAAAGTTTTCGAGCAGGGGACGGCAGTCGCTTTTCAAGGCGCTCGCCTGGACAGTCTGGTCGCGTTGTCGCGCGAGGAGGGCCGCCGCAACCCATAGAGCGCACGGACGTTGGACCGTTTCGAAGAACAAGAACAACAACTTCGTAAGGCAAACTGAGGAATAACAATAATGATTATCTACGGTGTAGCACTGCTGGCTATCTGCATGCTTGCAGGGGTGATTCTCGGTGACTTGCTGGGCGTAATGCTGGGCGTCAAATCCAACGTCGGTGGTGTCGGGATCGCGATGATCCTGCTGATCTGTGCCCGTCTGTGGATGGAGAAGCGCGGCGGCATGAGCAAGGAATGCGAGATGGGCGTCGGCTTCTGGGGCGCCATGTACATCCCGGTGGTGGTCGCGATGGCGGCTCAGCAAAACGTTGTCACGGCCCTCAAAGGCGGCCCTGTCGCCGTACTCGCAGCTGTAGGGTCGGTAGTCTTGTGCGGTTGCACCATTGCCTTGATCAGCCGCATCAACAAGGGCGAGCCACTGCCTCCGGAAGAGCCGGTGATCATTCCGGGCATCACGCCGGTACCAACGCCTTCGCCAACGCCAGCAGGGAGCCGCTGATATGTGGGAAATCATTGATAAGGGTTTGATCAGCAACGGGCTGGTGACGGCATTTGCCTTTGTGGGCGTGGTGATGTGGATTTCTGTCGTGCTTTCCAAGCGGCTGACGTTCGGCAGGGTGCATGGCTCGGCCATCGCCATTGTCATCGGCCTGGTTCTGGCGTGGGTCGGCGGCACGATGACCGGTGGCCAAAAAGGCCTGGCGGACGTGACATTGTTTTCCGGTATCGGGCTGATGGGCGGCGCCATGCTGCGTGACTTCGCCATCGTTGCCACCGCGTTCGAAGTGCAGGCAACTGAAGCGCGCAAAGCCGGAATGATTGGCGTGATTGCGCTGCTGCTTGGCACGATCCTGCCGTTCATTGTCGGCGCGAGCATCGCCTGGGTGTTTGGCTATCGCGATGCGGTAAGCATGACCACCATTGGCGCGGGTGCAGTGACCTATATCGTTGGCCCGGTCACCGGCGCGGCATTGGGTGCGACGTCGGATGTGATGGCGCTATCAATCGCGACTGGCTTGATCAAGGCGATCATCGTGATGGTTGGCACACCGATGGCGGCGCGCTGGATGGGTCTGGATAACCCGCGCTCGGCAATGGTTTTCGGCGGTCTGGCGGGCACCGTTAGTGGTGTGACGGCTGGCCTTGCCGCAACGGATCGGCGACTGGTGCCTTACGGCGCGCTGACTGCAACTTTCCACACCGGACTGGGCTGCCTGCTGGGACCATCGCTGCTGTACTTCGTGGTGCGGGCTATCGTCGGTTGACCCACGATTCGACGAGCAACACGTATCTAATGTGGGAGCCGAGCTTGCTCGCGATATAGCTGAACGCGATGGACCAGACATCTACGGCTCCCTTATCGCGAGCAAGCTCGGCTCCTATCAAACATCACTCCAATAATGGATTTGAAACGCGGACCTTGTAGGAGCTAACTTGTTGGCGAAGCGGAATTTCTGACGATGCGGGTCCGACGTCTCGCCAACAAGTTGGCTCCTACAGGTCACCCGTTTGCTGCGCGACAGCGCGGTGTCAGGGATACCGGGACCACTCCCACAGGAAATTGCATTCGTGCGGGTTTTACGCGGATGTCAGCCGATTGGCATACATCCGTCCCTCGGCTATCAACGCCAACAGATTCGGGTCGCGCTCCTTTGATTTCAGAAATACCATGCCGATGTGCTGTTGCATGCGATAGCGCTCTTGCAGCGGGATCAGCTTCACCCGGTTCTCATAAACCGCTGCAATACGGCCCGGCAACAGCGCATACCCCACGCCTGAGCTGACCATGCTCAGCAAGGTGAAGATGTCGTTCACCTGCATCGCTACCTTCGGTTCAAACCCTGCCTGCTGAAAAACCCGGATGCCATCACGATGCGTGGCGAAGCCTTGGGTCAGGGTAATGAACGTCGCCTCGCGCAGGTCGCTCAGGTCCACTTCGCTGTGCTGTGAAAACGGTGAGTCGGCGGGGACGGCGAGAAAGATGTCGTCGGAAAACAGCGGCAGATGTTCGCAGTCCGGGTCGTTGACGCTCTCGTCCAGTGACACCAGAATCGCGTCGACTTCCATGTTCTTGAGCTTGTAGAACAGGTCGATGTTAGAGCCCATGATCAAGTCGATGTTGAGCTCGCTACGGCGGATTTTCAGACCCATGATCAACTGCGGAACGGTCTTTACCGTCAGCGAATACAGGGAACCGAGCTTGAAGCGTGCGGCGGAAAATCCGGCGGCCTGACGTGTCAGCTCAACCGTGGCGAGCACGTCCTGAATCAGTTTATGGGCTCGCTCTTCCAGCACATAGGCGCTTTCCAGCGGCGTCAGGTTACGGCCTTCATGCTTGAACAACGGGCAGCGCAGGGCGCTTTCCAGTGAATGAATGGCGCGGTGCACGCTGACGTTACTGGTGTTCAGGTCCGCGGCGGCTTTGGTCAGGTTGCCGGTGCGCATGAACGCCAGGAATATTTCCAGTTTTTTCAGGGTCAACTCATCGTCGATTTGCATGTCGTGAGGCTTCTTGTTTGAGTGCCCCGATTGTGCACATTTAGATAGCCACTGGCTGTAATAAAAAACTGTTTGGCTAACGCATGGCTTGCGCTTTACGTCCCTAAGCTAGAGCCTTGCGCTGCAGTTCAGAACGATGAGGTAGTGTGCGGATGTATTACGGAGAAAAATTCAACGCCTGGTCCCACCTGGTCGGTGCAGTGCTGGCTTTGGTCGGAGCCATCTGGTTGCTGGCGATTGCCAGCCTTCAGGGTGATATCTGGAAGATAGTCAGCGTCGCGATCTACGGCGTAACGCTGGTGTCGTTGTACAGCGCATCGACCGTTTACCATAGCGTGCGCGGACGGGCGAAAACGATCATGCAGAAGGTTGATCACTTTTCGATCTACCTGTTGATCGCAGGCAGCTACACGCCGTTCTGTCTGGTGACCTTGCGTGGTCCTTGGGGCTGGACATTGTTCGGCGTGGTCTGGGGCCTGGCGGTGATCGGCATCCTGCAGGAAATCAAACCCCGCTCCGAAGCCCGGATCATGTCCATCGTGATCTACGCGGTCATGGGCTGGATTGTGCTCGTGGCCGTCAAACCCCTGATCGCTGCACTGGGCACGGCAGGCTTTACCTGGCTGGCGGCGGGCGGCGCGCTGTACACCATCGGCATTATTTTCTTCGCTTACGACACCCGTTTTCGCCACTGGCACGGGATCTGGCATTTGTTTGTGATTGCCGGGAGTCTGCTGCACTTCGTGGCGATTTGTTTTTATGTGTTGTGAGTGGCGGATGCCCTTAATGAACAACATCCGCATCACTGAATTGAACGCATTTCTGTAGGAGTGAGCTTGCTCGCGATTCGATTTTTCTTTCGATAATTTTCCCCTGACCTGACGCTATCGCGGGCAAGCGCGCTCCTACAGGTCCGCGGTTTGCAGCGAGACAGTGAAGGAATATCGATTCACCTGACGCCCCGCATCAGTGCACGCCTTCGCACCCCATCAAACGATTTCCCACCAACCCTCGCCGTAGCGCGCCGCCCCGTGCGGGCGCACCAAATCGGCAGGCTTTTGCACTGCATTGAAGCATTTAATTCATTATTTAAAACTGTTGAATTATTTGATTCTTGCTCCTAGTCTGTTCCTCGACCCGCCTGCTGGCGACTTCTTGCAACGACTGAGACCGGGAGCAAAAGATGAACGTGAAAGTACTCTTGAGTATGGCGGTGGCCACTGCGTTTTCGGCTTCTACCTGGGCGGCGGACTGGACGGTAGGTGCCAACGTGGGCAACGTGCCCTGGGAGTTTCAGGACGCCAAAGGCGAGATCGTCGGCTTTGAAGTCGATGTGGTCAAAGAAGTCGCCAAGCGGGCTGGCAAGACAGTCGAGTTTGTGAATATTCCGTTCAACGGCCTGTTCAGTGCCGTGCAGTCCAAGCGTGCAGACATCGCTATTTCGTCGATCACGATTACCCCAAAACGTCTTGAATCAGTGGGCTTCGCTCAGCCGTATTACGACAGTGATCAGTCACTGTCGGTGCTGACCAAGTCTGGCATTGATGGCCTGAAAGGCATGCAGGGCAAAGTGGTCGGCGTAGACACCGGCTCGACGGGTGACATGTGGGTGACGGCGCATCAGGCCGAGTACAAGTTTGGCGATGTGTCCCGCTACGAAGGGCTTTCCCCGGCGATGCTCGACCTTGCTTCCGGGCGTATGGACGGCTACATCAGCGATATTCCGGCCGTGCTCTATTACATCAAGGACAAGCCGCAATACCGGGTGGTCGCCCGTATTCCCACCGGCGAGAAGTACTCGTTGATGCACGCCAAAGGCTGGGCGTCTGCGACTCAGGTCAACGACATCATCACCGCCATGAAAAAAGAAGGCGTGATCGCAGGCTTGCACAAGAAGTGGTTTGGCGCCGATGCCGATCCAGAGTCCAGCACCGTCAAGGTTGTCGACGTACTCAAATAAGCGCGGCTAATAACCTCTGACTGTTCAAACCCGGCGCCTGGCGCTGTCACCAAGGAGTCCTGATGGAGCTGGTCCAGACTTTCTTCAACTGGGGTGTGTTTGTCGACGCACTGCCGCAGATGTTGCGGGGCCTCGGGGTGACGGTGTTGCTTGGCGTGGTCAGCATCATTCTTGGTCTGGTGGGCGGTTTGCTGCTGGCCATGCTACGTCTGTACGGCTATGCACCGATCCGGTTGCTTGCGCGAATTTACATCGATGTGATGCGCTCTATCCCGCTGTTGGTGTTTTTGGTGCTGATTTATTACGCACTGCCGTTTGTGGGAATTCGTCTTTCCTCGTTCGCCGCAGCGGTGGCAGCGCTATCGCTGGTGTCTTGCGCATACTCGGCAGAGATTTTTCGCTCCGGTATCGAAGCCATCCCGCGTGGCCAGTTCGAAGCAGCGGCGTCGCAGGGCATGAGCTTCTTCAACACGATGCGCGACGTGATCCTGCCTCAGGCCATGCGCATTGTTTTGCCGCCCATGACCAGTAACTGCATCAACGTCATGAAGGACACGGCACTCGCTTCGGTGGTCGCCATGCCGGATCTGCTCAAGCAGGCGACTCAGGCGCAGGCACTCTCTGCCAACCCCACGCCGCTGGTGGGCGCCGCAATCATGTATCTGTTGCTGTTACTGCCCCTGGTGCAACTGGTCAGTTGGGTTGAGCGGCGCAACAGCGCCGGGAGGAAGAGCTGATGAGCGCAGTCATCCAGATTGAGGGTGTTGCCAAGTTCTATGGCAGGTTTCAGGCCCTGGCGGATATCAACCTGTCAGTCGAGCAGGGCGAAGTGGTGGTGATCCTCGGGCCGTCAGGCTCAGGAAAATCCACGCTGATTCGCTGCATCAATCTGCTGGAGGAGTACCAGGAAGGCGAGATCCGGGTAGCAGATCAACGGGTCGAAACCGGACCGAAACTGGCAGGTATTCGCTGTGAAGTCGGCATGGTCTTCCAGAATTTCAATCTGTATCCGCACATGACGGTGCTGGCCAATGTGGCGCTGGCTCCGGTGCGGGTGCGCGGTTTATCACGCCGCGATGCGCAGGATCGAGCGCGGGTATTGCTGGAAAAAGTCGGCATGAGCGCACACGCCGACAAATACCCCGGCCAGCTTTCCGGTGGTCAGCAACAACGCGTCGCTATCGCCCGAACCATGGCCATGGAGCCACGGGTGATTCTGTTCGACGAACCGACTTCTGCGCTGGACCCGGAGATGGTGGGTGAAGTGCTCGACGTCATGCAGAACCTGGCGCGCTCAGGCGTGACCATGGTCGTGGTCACCCATGAGATGGGCTTCGCCCGTAAAGTCGCCGACCGTGTGATTTTCATGGAGAGCGGCCGGATCATCGAACAGAACAAGCCCGAAGCCTTTTTCACGGCGCCTCAGGAACCGCGAACACAGGCCTTTTTGCAGGCCATCCTGCACCACTGATTCCTTTTGGAGACTGCCCAATTGAACGCCCTCGATATCGATTATGTTCGCCGCCAGTTCCCCATGCTGGCCGATGGTTTTGCCTATCTGGACAACGCCGGTGGTTCGGCGGTGCTCGGGCGCGTGGCTGACCGGGTCCGCGACTACCTGATTCACAACAGCGTGCAATTGGGCGCGTCCTACAACGGATCGGCTTCAGCCGGTGCGCTGGTGCTACAAGCCCGGGAGTCCGTGGCGCAACTGATCAACGCGTATCACGCCGAAGAATGCGTGATGGGCGGCTCGACCACGCACCTGCTGCAAATCCTCTGTCGCGCCATTGCGCCTTCGATCAACAGCGGCGATGAAATCATCGTTACCCACAGCGATCACGAAGCGAATATCGGCCCGTGGCAGCGGTTGTGCGAGGAGCGTGGCGCGACGTTGCGAGTGTGGTCAGTCGATCCGCAAACCCTGGAACTGGAGCTCGACGATCTGGATGCACTGCTTGGCTCGCGCACCCGCTATGTAGCCATGACCCATGCGTCGAACATTCTGGGCAGCGTCAACCCGGTGGCCGAAGTCGCCCGTCGTGTGCATGCCGTGGGCGGCAAGTTGTGCGTAGATGCCGTGGCGTATGCGCCCCATCGTCTGGTGGATGTGCAGGCCAGCGGTGCCGATTATTACGTGTTCAGTTTCTACAAGGTGTTCGGCCCGCACTTCGCGGTTCTTTGGGGGCATCGTGAGGCGCTGCTGGAGCTGCCGAGTCTCAATCACTTTTTCATCGGGCAGGACGTGATCCCTTACAAGCTGCAACCGGGCAACCTCAACTACGAGTTGTCATACGGCTGCATGGGCATCAACGAATACCTGCTGGATATCGGTCAGCGCCTGGGCGCCAGCGGCAGCCCGCGCCAGATCATGCAAGCGGCGTTTGATGCGTTCGAAGTACAGGAAGATTTGCTCGCCGAAACCCTGTTGTCATTTCTGCGCGAAACCGAGGGTGTTCGCATTATCGGCAAGTCGCGTGTCACCTCTGGCGATCGGGTGCCGACCATCAGTTTCGTGGTGGAGGGCGTGCAATCGGAAGCTATCGTGCGGCGCATTGACGAACACAGGATCGGGATTCGCTTCGGTGACTTCTACGCGCGACACTTGATCGAACAGTTGGGCCTGGCCCGGTTCGGCGGTGTGGTACGTGTCTCGATTGCGCACTACAACACGGTCGACGAAATGCAGCGTCTGGTCCGGCATCTGGCCGAGGCGATCAACGACCTGCGTCCATCCTGATTTTTACGAGCGACCTTTCATGTCAGCAGTGCCTCAAACCCTTGCCGAGTTACGTGCGGCTATCGTCGAGCAGCAGGATCGTTTGACCGCGCGTATGCGAGATGCGGCGTGCTACCTCACCGAGCATCCCCATGACGTGGCTCTCAACACAGTGGCCGCGCTGGCGGAGCGCTCGGGGATTGCTTCATCGGCTTTTATTCGGCTGGCCAAGGCGCTGGGGTTCAACGGCTTCAGCGACTTGCAGCGATTGTTCAAGGCACCGTTGCAGCAGGCGGGTTCGTCGAGCTTCAGTGAACGGATTCGTCACTATCAGGGTGAAGAACTACTGGAGGACCCGACCGATGTCGGCGCCATTCTGACCGCGTTCAGCCGGGCCAACATCGTGTCTCTGGAGCATCTGGCCGAAGGGCAGCAGGTCGAAGCGCTGGAGCAGGCCATTACTTTGTTGCAACGCGCCCGGACGACGTTTGTGGTGGGAATGCGCCGGTCGTTCCCGATGGCCAGTTACCTGAGCTATGCGCTGAGTCGCGTCGGTCGTCGTGCCGTGCACATCAGCGGTCTCGGTGGTTCATTGCGCGAGCAAGTCGGTGCGCTGCACAGCGATGACATTCTGGTCGCCGTGAGTTTCCCGCCTTATGCCACGGAAACCATCGAAGCCTGCCAGCAGGCAGTGGCGGCAGGTACACCTATTGTGGCGATTACCGACAGCCTGCTCAGCCCGATCGGCCAGCACGCGGCGGTGATCATTGAAGTCAACGATGCGGAATTACTGGGCTTTCGCTCACTCACGGCGGCGTTCTGCGTGGCCCAGACCCTGGCGATGGGTCTGGCGTTTCGCGACGGTCAGTCGCTGAGCGGCCCTGATCATGATGCTTTGAAAAACATCGACTGCTGAGCCGAGTTTTAGCGGTCTGCTTGAACCCAACCATCTGCGCCTGTGCAGGAGATTGCTCTTATGGCTACACCCCTTCGCGATCTGGTCGGCTACGGCCAAAACCGTCCTCAAGGCACCTGGCCTAATGGTGCGCGGTTGGCAATCAGTCTGGTCATCAATTATGAGGAAGGCTCCGAGCGTTCGCTGGCAATGGGCGATCCCGATCAGGAAAGCATGACCGAATGGGGCAGCTACCAATTCCCTGATGGCGTTCGCAATCTGGCGATGGAGTCGATGTATGAATACGGCTCGCGGGTGGGTATCTGGCGGATTCTGGAGATCCTCGAAAAAGCCGGCGTGCCGTCCACTTTTCACGCCTGTGCCGTTGCGTTCGAACAGAACCCTGATGTCGCTAAAGCAGCTGTCGCGCTGGGTCATGAAGTCTGCAGTCATGGCTATCGATGGGAAGAGGTTTTCCGCCTGACCGAAGAGGAAGAGCGTGAGCACATTCGTCTCGCCGTTGAATCATTCGAACGCACCTGCGGCAAGCGCCCGGTCGGCTGGTATTGCCGCTACGGCGCAAGCGTGCGGACCCGGCGTCTGGTGGCCGAAGAGGGTGGTTTTCTGTACGACTCCGACGCCTATAACGACGACGTGCCGTACTACGTCGACGTTGAAGGCAAACAGCATCTGGTGGTGCCGTACACCAGCGACGTGAATGACTTCCGTTACTGGAACTCGCCCGGCCTGTCTCAGGCGTCGGACTTTTTCGAATACATGAAGGAAAGCTTTGAGGTGCTCTATGAAGAGTCTGCTGATGGCTTGCGCATGATGTCGGTGGGCTTGCACCCGCGCATGGTTGGTCGTCCGGGACGCGTGCGGGCGATAAAGCGTTTCATCGAATATGCCCAGGGCCACGAAGGCGTCTGGTTCGCGACCCGCGAGCAGATTGCCAAAGCCTGGATGAGCCGCGGCTAACCCAACCTTTAGGAGCACCGCGCCATGCAGGCTTTCGATTTAGTCATTCGCAACGCCAAAGTCATCACGGCGGCGGACAGTTTTGTCAGTGATATTGGCGTTCGCGACGGGCTGATCGTCGCGCTGGGTCTGGGGCTGGAAGGCGCTACTCGTGAGATCGATGCAGCCGGTCGCTCGGTGACGCCCGGCGGCATCGACAGTCATGTGCATCTGGATCAGCCCACCGGCGACGGTTCGGTGATGGCGGACGATTTCGAAAGCGGGACCCGCTCCGCGGCCTGCGGCGGCACGACGACGGTGATCCCGTTCGCCTGTCAGCAGAAAGGGCAAAGTCTGCGTGCCGCTGTCGATGATTATCACCAGCGAGCGGATGGCAAGGCGTTGATCGATTACGCTTTCCACTTGATCGTGACGGACCCTACCGAAGACGTACTGCGCCGTGAGTTGCCGGAACTGATCGCAGAGGGTTACACCTCGTTCAAGATCTACATGACCTACGACGCGCTGAAGCTCGATGACCGGCAAATTCTTGAGACGTTGTCAGTTGCACGTGCCCAGGGTGCGATGGTCATGCTGCACGCTGAAAACAGTGACTGTATTGCCTGGCTGACCGAGCGCCTTTTGGCGGCGGGGTTAAGCGCTCCGCGCTATCACGCAACGTCACGGCCCATGTTGGTAGAGCGCGAAGCCACCCACCGCGCCATTGCTCTGGCTGAACTGGTGGATGTGCCCATCCTGATCGTGCATGTATCTGGGCGCGAAGCCATCGAGCAGATTCGCTGGGCGCAGGACCACGGCTTGAAGGTCTACGGCGAAACCTGTCCGCAGTATCTGTTTTTGACTGCCGACTCGCTGGGCTGCGATGACAGTTTTGAAGGCGCCAAATGCATTTGCAGCCCGCCACCGAGAGACGCTGCGAACCAGCAGGTCATCTGGGACGGCCTGCAAAATGGCTCGTTTGAGGTGTTCTCCTCGGACCACGCGCCGTTTCGTTACGAAGGTCCGGATGGCAAGCGCGCTCACGGCGAGCATGCGCCGTTTTCGGAAGTGGCCAACGGCATCCCCGGCATTGAAACGCGCATGGCGTTGCTCTGGTCGGAAGGCGCCTGCACCGGGCGCATTACTGCGCAGGAATTTGTCGCGCTGACTTCGACCAATGCCGCACGGCTTTATGGCTTGTATCCGCGCAAAGGCAGTATCGCGATTGGCGCCGATGCGGATTTGGTGATCTGGGATGAAGGGCTGGATTTCGAACTGCACAACGATCGCTTGCACCATCGCGTGGATTACACGCCGTACGCGGGCATGCGCTTGACCGCTTGGCCTGCGCTGACGCTTTCACGGGGCGAAGTGGTGTGGGATGGCAAAGCACTGGGCCAGCCGGGACGCGGACAGTTCTTGCCCTGCGCAAGACCGGAACCAGCCAAGGCCCGGCGCAGGAAGACCGAGTTGCCTTACCTGTAGCGAGGAGACTGTAGGAGCGCGCTTGCCCGCGATGGCTTTGTGTCAGGCACCATCAACGTTGGATGTGCCGGCATCATCGCGGGCAAGCGCGCTCCTACACAGACTGTGTGAAAACTACTGCAGGCTGGGCACCTTCGGTGCTACGCGCACAATACTGCGTTAAAAACAGGCGAAAAATGCTCATTTAGAACACCTAGACTCCGCTTTTTCGCCTGTTTTTGCCTTGTCTTGCCGTCGCTCGCTACGTTTTCACACAGTCTGTACAGGTCCAGTATTGCGGCGCGATGAGATTAAAAATCCCCCCACAACTGCTGCGCCACGCTCAGAGCAACAACAGGTGCGGTTTCGGTGCGCAGCACGCGAGGGCCGAGGCGGGCGGCGTGGAAGCCAGCGTCCTGAGCCTGGTCGACTTCGGCGTCGTTCAAACCGCCTTCAGGGCCGATCAGGAAAGCAAGGGTAGTGGGTTTGCTGTGGCTGGTCAGCGGCTCTGCAACCGGGTGCAGCACCAGCTTGAGTTCGGCATCGCTGCGCTTGAGCCATTCAGCCAAAGGCATAGGCGGGTGAATCACCGGCACCACCGAGCGACCACATTGCTCGCAGGCGCTGATCGCGATTTGCTGCCAATGAGCCTGACGCTTCTCGGCGCGTTCGTCCTTGAGGCGCACTTCACAGCGCTCGCTGACAATCGGAGTGATCTCCGTGACGCCCAGTTCGGTCGCTTTCTGAATCGCCCAGTCCATGCGCTCGCCACGGGACAAACCCTGGCCAAGGTGGATACGCAACGGCGATTCGGTTTGCCCGGGGAAGGTTTCGTCGAGCTTGACGCGCACGCGCTTCTTGCCGACTTCCAGCAAGGTGCCGCGAAACTCCTGGCCTGAGCCATCAAACACTTGCAGTGCATCGCCTTCGGCCATCCGCAGCACGCGGCCGATGTAATGCGCCTGGGCTTCAGGCAGTTCGTGTTCACCGAGGCTCAGGGTGGCGTCGATGAAGAAGCGGGACAGTCTCATGGTGGGTCTCTGAAATTTTGGTAAATCGCAGACCCTTTGTGGGAGCGAGGCTTGCCCGCGATAAGGCTAAATGCGATCTAAAGTGAACCGCGTGCAGCCTTATTGCGGGCAAGCCTCGCTCCCACAGGGGGAACGCGTTTCAAATCATTGATTGGGTTTTAGCCCGGATCACGAAAATCCGGGTGGAAATTCTCTCTCACGGCAACGCTGATGCTTTTACGCGTCGCGATGTCGATGCCTTCAGTTGCGACTTCGGCGAGGAAGTCGATCTGCTCGGGCGTGATCACATACGGTGGCAGGAAGTAAACCACGCTGCCCAGCGGACGCAATAGCGCGCCGCGCTCCAGTGCATGCTGGAACACCTGCAGTCCACGGCGTTCCTGCCACGGGTAGGCTGTTTTGGTGGCTTTGTCCTGAACCATCTCGATGGCCAGCGCCATGCCGGTCTGACGCACTTCAGCCACATGCGGATGATCCACCAGATGCGCGGTGGCGGTGGCCATACGCTGGGCCAGGGCTTTGTTATTTTCGATGACGTTGTCTTGCTCGAAAATATCCAGTGTCGCCAATGCCGCTGCACACGCCAACGGGTTGCCGGTGTAGCTGTGCGAATGCAGAAAGGCGCGAAGCGTCGGGTAGTCGTCGTAAAACGCGTCGTACACGTCGTCGGTTGTCAGCACGGCCGCCAGTGGCAGATATCCACCGGTCAGCGCCTTGGACAGACACAGGAAGTCCGGGCGGATACCTGCTTGCTCGCAGGCAAACATGGTTCCGGTGCGGCCGAAACCTACGGCAATCTCGTCGTGGATCAAATGCATGCCGTATCGGTCACAGGCCTCACGCAGCAGCCTCAGGTATACCGGATGGTACATGCGCATGCCGCCCGCGCCCTGAATCAATGGCTCTACGATGACGGCGGCCACCGTGGCGTGGTTTTCGGCGAGGGCATGTTCCATTGCAGCGAACATATTGCGCGAGTGTTCTTCCCAACTCATGCCTTCGGGGCGGTGGTAGCAATCCGGGCTTGGCACCTTGATGGTATCCATCAGCAGCGCTTTATAGGTTTCGGTAAACAACGGCACGTCGCCAACCGACATCGCGGCCATGGTTTCGCCGTGGTAGCTATTGGTGAGGGTGACAAAGCGCTTCTTGTCCGGCTGGCCGCGGTTGAGCCAATAGTGAAAGCTCATTTTCAGCGCGACTTCGATGCAGGACGAACCGTTGTCGGCATAGAAGCAGCGGGTCAGACCATCAGGCGTCAGTTTGACCAGCCGCTCGGACAGCTCAATCACCGGCTGGTGGCTGAAACCGGCAAGGATCACATGTTCCAGTTGGTCGACCTGATCCTTGATGCGTTGATTGATACGCGGGTTGGCGTGGCCAAACACATTGACCCACCAGGAACTGACGGCGTCCAGATAGCGTTTGCCTTCGAAGTCTTCCAGCCACACACCCTCGCCACGCTTGATCGGAATCAGTGGCAGGCTTTCGTGGTCTTTCATCTGGGTGCAGGGGTGCCACAGAACCTTGAGGTCGCGCTGCATCCACTGATCATTCAGGCCCATTGGTTTTCTCCGGATAGCGACTCGCATGGTGCGAGGACGAGCAATCGCGCAAGCCTATGCAATGCCCGGCTACGGGACAACCTTTAGTGCCAATTGGTTTTGGATGCGAACGCTTTCGTGCAGAAAACACAGATCCCGTAGGAGCGCGCTCGCCCGCGATGCGGTGTGTCAGCAAAAAACGTATTGCCTGAACTGTCGCCATCGCGGGCAAGCGCGCTACAGAAAAAACCATTCTTTTTTATGTTTGACAGGCGCCCGATGGACATCACTGGTAGCCCTGCTGCGGCTGGCGTATCCTTCGCGCCTCTGTGACGTATCGAGCGTCATTTACCGAAACCTCCCCTGCTTTTTTCGGAGTCTGCTGAATGCTTTCTGGTTGGCTGCGCGCCTGTGCGCTCGTTTTAGTTGGGCTGGTCAGCGTTTCGGCGCTCGCTAATGAAAAACAAAAGACTGCGATCGTGGTTGGCGGCGGGCTTGCAGGCCTGACAGCTGCGTACGAGCTGCAAGCTAAAGGCTGGCAGGTCACTCTGCTGGAAGCCAAACCAGCGCTGGGCGGCCGCTCCGGTCTGGCCACCAGCGAATGGATCGGTAATACCAAGGCTCAGCCTGCGTTGAACCAGTATCTGGAGCGCTTCAAGCTGGCCACGGTGCCTGCGCCGGAGTTTGTCCGCACGCCGGGCTACCTGATTGATGGCGTTTATTTCAGCAAGGCCGATCTGGCGCTCAAGCAACCGGCGACCGCCGATGCGATCAAGCGCTACGAGGAAACCCTGGACAATCTGGCGCGCTCCATCGACAACCCGGAAAACCCGGCGGCCAACAGCACGCTGTTTGCACTGGATCAGATCAACGTGGCGAACTGGCTGGATCGTCTGACCCTGCCAGCCACCGCTCGCCAGTTGATCAATCAGGAAATTCGTACCCGCTATGACGAGCCGTCGCGCTTGTCGCTGCTGTATTTCGCACAGCAATCCCGGGTTTATCGCAACGTTGACGACCGTGATCGCCGTGCAGCGCGTCTGCCAGGTGGCAGCGCGGTACTGGCTGAAGCGTTCGCCAAGCAAATCAAAACCATCAAGACCAACTCACCGGTTTCCGCCATCGTTCAGGATAAGGACGGCGTAACGGTCAAGGCGGGTGCAGTCGGTTACAGCGCTGATTACGTGGTGCTGGCCGTGCCGCTCCGCGCATTGAGCAAGATTCAGATGACGCCTGCGCTGGATGCCCAGCACATGGCGGCGATCAAGAGCACCAACTACGGTTGGCGCGACCAGATCATGCTCAAGTTCAAGACGCCTGTCTGGGAAAGCAAGGCTCGCATGTCTGGCGAGATCTTCAGCAACACCGGTCTGGGCATGCTGTGGATCGAGCCAGCAACCAAGGGCGGCGCCAATGTGGTGATCAACCTGTCCGGCGATAACGCGCGGATCATGCAGGCCTTTGGCGACAAGCAATTGGTGGATCAGGTACTGATTCGCCTGCACACGTTCTACCCACAGGCTCGCGGTGCTTACACCGGCTACGAGATCCGTCGTTACAGCGTCGACCCGTCCACTGGCGGTTCCTATCTGGCATTCGGACCGGGGCAGATCAGCAAGTTCTGGCGTGTGTGGGAAAAGCCGATTCTGCGCGTAGCCTTTGCCGGTGAGCACACTGATACGTTGTACCCTGGCACGGTAGAAGGCGCTTTGCGCACAGGCCAGCGTGCGGCCAGTCAGGTCCAGGATCTGGCCGCTGGCAAGTCGTTTGAACCTGTGAAAATCGTCCCTGCGCCAGCACCTGCAGTGAAGAAGGACGAAGGTGGTTTCTTTAGCAATATGTTTGGCGGTTCGTCTGACAAGGCTGAAGCCAAAAAGCCTGAGCCAGCCAAAGCGGCTGATGAGGCCAAAGCTAAGGAAAAAGGTGGTTTCTTCTCGTGCTGGTTCGGTTGTGCTGAAGAGCCTGTCGCCAAGCCCGTCGAGAAAGCTCCTGAGCCAGCACCTGCTCCCGCTCCTGAGGCTGTAGCTCCGGTGGTTGCACCTGTCGTCGCACCGGTCAAGGCCGAGCCGGCCAAGGTCGAACCCGCTAAAAAGGCACCGGTGAAAAAGGCTGAGCCTGCCAAGAAAGCTCCAGCTAAAGAAGCTGCGAAAAAGGCCCCTGCCAAAACCCCGGCCCAGATTGAAGCTGACAAGAAAGCAGCTGCTGCCAAGGCGAAGGCCAAAGCCGCCGCTGAAGCTAAAAACTGATCGGACTGAAGTAGCAAAAGAAAAGGGCGCGATCTTGAGATCACGCCCTTTCTTTATTTGGCAACCTCACGCCCCGGATCAGTTAGAGCGGGACTTTAGCTCGCATCAATCATGGGCTTGAAACACATACCTTGTAGGAGTGAACTTGTTCGCGAACGGCTGCGCAGCAGTCGTAAATCTGGCGACCCGATTCCAGCAAATGCACCGAGTCGCGGTCGTTGCTGCCGCTTCGCGCCAGATCGCGAACAAGTTCACTCCTACACAGACTGTGTGAAAACCCTCAGACAAAAACAAACTGCGCGCGCTCACGTGAAATCTTTAAAAGTTTGTGTGGGTCACAGACCTCAAACTCACGTAGGAGCGCGGTTTTTTGAGCGTTTTTTAGCCAGCTAATTGGCTCGTGAGGTTTTCACACAGCCTGTACAGGTCGGTGTTTGCTATGCGATGGCGCGAACGCCTACAAAAAGTGAAACCGCTTATTTAGCGCCCGTCGTCGCGAAGCTCTTGGTGCCTTCAACGCGCCGATCTTCTTTGAGAACCCACTGCGGCTCGCTTCTGCACTTGTACTTCACGCCTTTACGTCGCGTGATAGCACTCACCTTGGTCATGCATTCTTCCCGGGATGCGTAGGCGTCTCCTGCCTTTCGCTCCTCCACACAGCCTTCCATACCACTGCACATTGTCATAACGACAAAATAAACAGTCATCATCGCGGTGTTGCTCCATTGATCGATGCGATCTAAAAGTCCTGCTCCGGTACTCGTTACTGTCTGAAGACGGGTTGCAGTGATTGATTTGGGCTTGGTGCAAGAGAGGCACAGGCTCATCCCTTGTAGGCCTGTGGGAGATGCTGAGGCTTATTCAGGTCGGTAACAATGGCCTAATGCTTCCATCTGTCGGAATAACGTCACTCATTGCGAATTCATTGGGTGGTGTCATTTTAATGAACATAAATTCAGTCATTAATTTGACCTTTTGAGGGTTTTTAGCCTTCTTTGACGGGAGGTCAAGCGGGTAGTGCATCGGCCGAGGATTGAGGGCGAAGTGCCGCTCATCGCAGTTGAAAGGCCGATGGTCATGGCAAGGTTTTGTTACGAAGCAATTCTCGCGATGCTGGGCTTGAGTAATACGCGGGTTATCGCTTTTTCGTCTATCAATGACAGTCAGCATTGAATGCGGACGCGGCGATGGAGCTGATGAAAAACGTAACAATCGTATTATTCGATACTTCAAAGCGAAATTTTGCGCTTTCATTCGATAGATAAAAAGCTAGTCTGGCATCAACTCCTACAGGGTAATGGCAATGCAGTTACGCAACTCATCCTCTCGCTACGGTCTGGTCAGCATGGTGCTGCACTGGGGCGTTGCTGTTGCAGTGTTTGGTTTGTTCGCGCTAGGGCTGTGGATGGTAGGTCTGGATTATTACGACACGTGGCGTAAGGCCGGGCCCGATCTGCACAAAAGCATTGGCATCACGTTATTCGCCTTTATGTTGTTCCGCATTGTCTGGCGCCTGCTCAGCCCGCCGCCGCCGTCTCTCGCCAGCTATGGCAAGTGGACGCGAATCGGCGCGCACGTTGGGCATATGTTTCTTTATGTCGGTCTGTTTGCTGTGATGTTCGCCGGTTACCTCATTTCCACCGCCGACGGCGTGGGGATCCCGGTATTTGGCCTGTTTGAAATACCTGCGCTGTTCAGCGGTCTGCCTGATCAGGCCGAAACCGCTGGCTGGATTCACTTGTACCTGGCTTGGGTGCTGGTGGTCTTCGCAGGGCTGCATGGTCTCGCTGCACTGAAACACCACTTCATTGATCGCGATGTGACCCTCAAGCGTATGCTGGGTCGCGCTTAATTGTTCAACCAAAACGGGAATAAAAGCATGTTGAAGAAGACTCTCGCCGCACTGGCTCTTGGTACTGCACTGTTGTCTGCCGGTCAGGCGATGGCCGCTGATTACGTGATCGACAAGGAAGGCCAGCACGCTTTCGTTGACTTCAAGATCAGCCACCTGGGCTACAGCTTCATCCACGGTACGTTCAAGGACTGGAGCGGCAAGTTCAGTTTTGACGCTGCCAAGCCTGAAGCCAGCAAAATCGACGTTGAGCTGAAAACTGCCAGCCTGTTCACCAACCACGCCGAGCGTGACAAGCACATCAGCAGCAAGGACTTCCTGGACGTTGCCAAGTTTCCTGAAGCCAAGTTCGTCTCTACCGCAGTCAAATCTACCGGCGCAAAAACTGCTGACGTGACGGGCGACCTGACCCTGCACGGAGTGACCAAGCCGATCGTGATCAAGGCGACTTTCAACGGCGAAGGCAAGGATCCATGGGGCGGCTACCGTGCCGGCTTCAACGGTACTTCGACGCTTAACCTGAACGACTTCGGCATCAAAGGCCCAGGTCCTACCTCGCAAACTCTGGACCTGGAAATCAGCTTCGAAGGCGTTCAAGCCAAGTAAGCTTTCCGGTTGATCAAAAACGCCGACCTCAGGGTCGGCGTTTTTTTTGTCTGAAATACAACGATTGACTGTGGGAGCGAATTCATTCGCGAAGGCGGCGTCTCAAATGACGAATATGCATTGGATGTACTGGCCTCTTCGCGAATGAATTCGCTCCCACAAGGATCGGCTTCAACAGGGTTTCACACACAAAAACGCCCCGAACCAGTCGGGGCGTTTTTTGTTCCGGCCTTGCTTAACCTTCGCGGTTGCGGGTCAGCAGGGCTGGCTTTTCACCGCGTGGGCGGGTTGGCAGCTGATCGAGTTGTTCAGCGGACGGGAACCGGTCGCTTTTCGACTCTTTGTGCATGATCTTCGGTTGCGGCTGGCTCTGGCTGTCGCGAGGACCGCGAACTGCCGGTTCCTGACGGGCCGAGTCATCGCGTGCCGGGCGGCGGTTGCGCGGGTTCTCGTCACGGCGAGCCTGGCCATCGCGTGGAGCACCGTTACGAGGGCCGTTGCGCTTGGCTGGCGGCGTACCTGTGGACGCACCACCGCCACTGCGCGGACCACTTGGGCGCGGGGCGCGAGCGGCTGGAGCAGCGCCGGTACCCGTGCTGGCTGCCGGAGCGCCAGGACGACGACCGCGGCTCTGGTTCTTGTCCTTATACGGACTGACGTAATCAGCGCGGTTGCCGAAGTTATCCACTTCGTCATCCAGAAACTCGTCCGGGGCGCGATCTGCAGCCGGGCGCGGTGCAGCTGCGCGAGGATTTGCCGCACGCTGTTCGCGAGCCGGAGCGCCTTCACCGCGAGGCTTCTGTTGTTCACGCGGCTTGCGGGCCGGACGTTCACCAGCAGCGGCTGCCGGTTTTTCCTTGCCCTTATCTTTGCCTTTGTCTTTGCGACCACCGCCACCGCCGTTCGGACCATCGCCACGAGGTCCGCGCGGATTGCGTGGGTTACGCACGTCCGGACGCTCGCGAACTTCAGGCTTCTCGGCTTCTACTGCGGACATGTCGAAGCCCATCAGATCGCCATCGGCAATCTTCTGCTTGGTCATGCGCTCGATGCTTTTGAGCAGCTTTTCTTCGTCCGGAGCAACCAGCGAAATCGCTTCGCCGTTACGGCCTGCACGGCCTGTACGACCGATGCGGTGAACATAGTCTTCGTCTACGTTCGGCAGTTCGAAGTTGACCACGTGCGGCAACTGGTCGATATCCAGGCCGCGAGCGGCGATGTCAGTCGCAACCATGATGCGTACTTCACCGGCCTTGAAATCGGCCAGCGCTTTGGTGCGAGCGTTCTGGCTCTTGTTACCGTGGATCGCCACAGCGGTAAGACCGTGTTTGTCCAGGTACTCGGCCAGACGGTTTGCGCCGTGTTTGGTGCGAGTGAAGACCAGCACTTGCTCCCAGGCACCCTGAGTGATCAGGTGCGCCAGCAGCGAACGCTTGTGGTTGGCGGGCAGGCGGAACACGCGTTGCTCGATACGCTCGACCGTGGTGTTCGGCGGCGTGACTTCGATGCGCTCCGGGTTGTGCAACAGCTTGCCTGCCAACGCTGTGATGTCGTTGGAGAACGTCGCCGAGAACAGCAGGTTCTGACGCTTGGCGGGCAGACGTGCGAGCACTTTCTTCACGTCGTGTACGAAGCCCATGTCGAGCATCCGGTCGGCTTCATCGAGCACGAGGATTTCAACGTGGGACAGGTCGACGCTGCCTTGACCGGCCAGATCGAGCAGACGGCCAGGGCAGGCCACCAGCACGTCTACGCCACGGGCCATGGCTTGAACCTGTGGGTTCATGCCGACGCCACCGAAGATGCAGGCGCTGACGAACTTCAGATCGCGGGCGTACAGCTTGAAGCTGTCATGCACCTGGGCGGCAAGTTCGCGAGTCGGGGTCAGGACCAGTACGCGCGGTTGGCGCGGGCCGTGACGTTGAGATTTGTCCGGATGACCGTTGGGAAACAACCGTTCCAGAATCGGAAGGGCGAAACCACCGGTTTTACCAGTACCTGTCTGGGCGGCAACCATCAGGTCGCGACCTTGCAACACGGCGGGAATGGCCCGCTGTTGCACCGGAGTAGGCTGGGTATAGCCCGCTGCCTCGATGGCGCGAACTAGAGCCTCGGAGAGACCGAGGGAAGCAAAGGACATGAGTAATCCTGTTTTAGTTAGAGCTTATGCTCAAAGGGAAGTCTTGCCTGGCGCGAATGGCGTTCAGGCTTCGTCGAAACTGCCTGAGCGTCGACCATGCTGTTCGGTGAACAGGGTGATCGCGGCTCGGTGTTTTCGTTCAAGCTTTGGAGAACGCAGTCCCGTCCGGTCCTGCTGGGCCTTCAGGGCATCTCGTGACGCTGCGCAGTGAAAGAAGATGCGCTATTGGCGTGATCGAGGAGCCTGAAACAAGACCGAGCATCCGGGCGTAAGCCTGGCGGGAAGCCCGGAGTATAACAGAGCAAACACCAAGCGCTGCTTTCCTGCTGCTCAACGGTGCCATTAGTTGATGATGGAGTACAGCAGGTTCTCGAAATTACCGGGCAGAAGCCTGCATCAAATGTTTGTGAACGGCTTTTCGGCGACTCCCAAGCAATGTGCGAAGTACCCAGTGATTCAACCACTGCTCAAGTTGCACGGATTCCATCGGCCGTTTTTGGCGTTTTTCAGCATTTTCTCGAGCTTTGTCCCACCATACAGTGCAACACGCTCGATCGAATTCGTTGCTATGGGTGTAGCAGCCGTAAAGGATCTCGAGGGCAAACTGACGTTGCTCGCGTGGCGCGAACAGCGTCGCCGTTTTGTACATCGAACGCTGCCAGGCGGGCGGACGTGGCACCACGGTACTGACGCGCCGGGTATCGTCCAGCGCCTTATTGTGTGCAGGATTATCTGCGTGTTCCTGCAACCATGCGTTTATCTTGGCTCTGAACAGTTGTTTGCGGCTCCAGTAGTGGTGAACGAGATCCGTGCACTGTTCGATCTGCTTGGTGTTGTACGCAGCCATGCCAAGGCAAAACTCTTCGAGGCTGTAGGCTTTATTGGCCAGCGGATAAAACTCGTCCATCAGAGCAATGGACCTGTCGAGCAACTGGGCATCGTCCCGGGTCAGTCCAATCACCCCGGAATTGATCATGGGCATCTGATCGTCAGCAAGGCCTCTTGACTGCAGTGTCGGCGCTAGCGCCTTGTAGAGCTTTGATTCCCGGTTCGAGCCGTAACTTCCTGCAATCGCATTACAGAGCAGCGTGCCAGGTTTTACCCGATCGAAAAGCGCGTAGGGAGTGGTATTGAAAATGGTGTCTGTATCGATCAGCAATGCGCGCTCATAGTCTTCAAGCACAAGGCGCACGACGACATGCTTGGCCCGGAAATGATAGCCATGAGGCTCGCTCCATGCCTTGCGGGTTTCTGCATCCAGGGTACGGATATGGACCGGTAGATTCTGGTAGGGCAATGGGTCGTCAGTGAACACCTGGATGTCGAATGCCTGAGCCGGCTGCTGACGCTTGCAAGCCAGGGCACTGGCGATGCTGAAGACCGCCTCCTGATGGTAGGTTTGAGCGCCGAACACCAGATAGATGAGTTGCGGCGTTGAGGTTTTATTTTCAGATGGTGAAGTCAACTACATGCGTCCAGGCAATTGCAGGTCTTGGCACTCAAGACCTGCACCGTAGAAAAGCCGCGTATCTTAACGCGGCAACTTCAGGTTGTTCCAGACCGCCAGGCTTGGTTCAGCCTGGTTCAGGGTATAGAAGTGCAGTCCTGGCGCGCCACCTTGCAGCAGGCGCTCGCACATCTCGGTGATGACCTGTTCGCCAAACGCCTGGATGCTTTGCACGTCGTCGCCGTAGGCTTCCAGTTGCTTGCGGATCCAGCGCGGGATTTCCGCACCGCAGGCATCGGAGAAGCGCGCGAGCTTGCTGTAGTTGGTGATCGGCATGATGCCCGGCACGATGGGCAGGGTAACGCCTTTCTTCTGCACGCGTTCCAGGAAGTGGAAGTAGCTGTCGGCGTTGAAGAAATACTGGGTGATCGCGCTGTCGGCACCGGCCTGGGCCTTGTGCACGAAGTTCTTCACGTCGTCATCGAAATTGCGCGCCTGAGGGTGCATCTCAGGATAAGCCGCTACTTCGATGTGGAAATGGCTGCCGGTTTCTTCACGAATGAACGAAACCAGGTCGCTGGCGTAGCGCAGTTCACCGCTGGACATGCCCATACCCGAGGGCAGGTCGCCGCGCAGTGCAACGATGCGTTTGATACCGGCGTCCTTGTACTGGTTCAGCAGGGCGCGCAAGTCTGCCTTGCTGTCGCCAACGCAGGACAGATGCGGTGCGGACGGTACTTTTACTTCGTTTTGCAGCTGCAGGACGGTGTTGATCGTACCGTCACGCGTGGATCCACCTGCACCGTATGTGCAGGAGAAAAAAGCCGGGTTGTAACTGGCTATCTGACGAGCAACGTTCAGAAGCTTTTCATGGCCAGCCTCGGTCTTCGTCGGGAAGAATTCGAAGCTGAAGCTGCGGTCTTGGGACATGTCAATAACCTTGGGAATTCGAAAGCCTTACGCCTGACGTATCCCTGTAGGAGCGCGCTTGCCCGCGATAGCGTCAGATCAGTCGAAAACATTGTTCGACTGGCATATCGCATCGCGGGCAAGCGCGCTCCTACAAGGCCGTGGCCGTTTCTGCTAGAGCGGCTCCAAAAGAGCCGCCCGCAGAAGAGGTGTATCAGTAACGGTAAGCGTGCGGCTTGAACGGACCATCAACGGTCACGCCGATGTAGTCGGCCTGGGTCTTGGTCAGTTTGGTCACAACGCCGCCGAAGCCGCGAACCATTTCCAGGGCCACTTCTTCGTCAAGTTTCTTCGGCAGTACTTCAACGGTCAGACGCTCGGCTTTTTGAGCCGGGGACAGATCGGCGTACTTCTGACCGAACAGGAAGATCTGCGCCAGAACCTGGTTGGCGAACGAACCGTCCATGATGCGGCTTGGGTGACCAGTGGCGTTACCCAGGTTAACCAGACGGCCTTCGGCCAGCAGGATCAGGTAGTCGTCGTTCTGGGCATCGAATGCGCCAGGGCCGGTACGGTGGATCTTGTGTACCTGTGGCTTCACTTCTTCCCATGCCCAGTTCTTGCGCATGAAAGCGGTGTCGATTTCGTTGTCGAAGTGACCGATGTTGCAGACCACAGCGCGTTTTTTCAGCGCTTTGAGCATGTTCGAGTCGCAGACATTGACGTTACCAGTGGTGGTCACGATCAGGTCGATCTTGCCCAGCAGTGCTTTGTCGATGCTTGCTTCGGTGCCGTCGTTTTCACCGTCGATGAACGGCGAAACCAGCTCGAAACCGTCCATGCAGGCTTGCATGGCGCAGATCGGATCGACTTCGGTCACTTTAACGATCATGCCTTCCTGACGCAGGGATTGAGCCGAGCCCTTGCCCACGTCGCCATAACCGATAACCAGTGCTTGCTTGCCCGACAGCAGGTGGTCAGTACCACGCTTGATAGCGTCGTTCAGGCTGTGACGGCAGCCGTATTTGTTGTCGTTTTTGCTCTTGGTCACCGAGTCGTTGACGTTGATGGCCGGGATTTTCAGCTCGCCTTTGGCCAGCATGTCCAGCAAGCGGTGAACGCCAGTGGTGGTTTCTTCGGTCACGCCGTGAACGCGGTCCAGGATGGCCGGGTATTTCTTGTGCAGCAGCTCGGTCAGGTCGCCGCCGTCGTCGAGGATCATGTTGGCATCCCAAGGCGCGCCATCCTTCAGGATGGTTTGCTCAAGGCACCACTCGTACTCTTCTTCGGTTTCGCCTTTCCAGGCGTACACAGCAATACCGGCAGCAGCAATGGCAGCAGCGGCCTGGTCCTGAGTGGAGAAAATGTTGCAGGACGACCAGCGAACTTCGGCACCCAGGGCAACCAGGGTTTCGATCAGTACGGCAGTCTGAATGGTCATGTGGATGCAGCCGAGAATCTTCGCGCCCTTGAGCGGTTGCTCGCCGGAGTATTTACGGCGCAAGCCCATCAGGGCAGGCATTTCGGATTCAGCGATGATGGTTTCGCGACGGCCCCAGGCAGCCAGGGACATGTCGGCTACTTTGTAGTCGGAAAAATCTGCGGGCGTAAGTACTGCACTCATTAGAGAGTCTCCATTCGTAGTGTGCGAATGGGCGCCGTTGTGCGTTTAAGGTTCGACAGGGACAACCCGGTCAAACAACGCCCCATCCGAGCCTGACAGGAAAACCTGCTGCAGCGCCCCTCGGACAGGTGGCGGGAACGGTATCAAGTGAAGATGACCGTTTTGAAACGGTGGGGATTATAGCCAAGCTGACTCATCTTCCCAATGTTTTCTATCGGCGGATGCTCGGCTAACTTCAATCTGATGATTGAAAAAGTGCAGTAAAGCGGACGGAGGGTACGGCTGTAACGTGCTCAATCCAGCGTAGCCTTATCAATTCAATAGAGGGCGATGACTGTGCTGATATCAGCTGTGTCTGCCATGATGACCGGCATCAATCCGCAGACGATCAGGAGCAGACATGAACTTCCACACTCGCAAGTGGGTTAAACCTGAAGACCTCAACCCCAACGGCACCCTGTTCGGTGGCAGCCTGTTGCGCTGGATCGATGAGGAAGCAGCGATCTACGCCATCGTGCAACTGGGCAACCAGCGCGTGGTGACCAAGTACATTTCAGAGATCAACTTTGTCAGCGCTTCGCGTCAGGGCGACATCATCGAGTTGGGTATCACCGCCACCGAATTTGGCCGCACTTCGATCACCCTGACCTGTCAGGTCCGCAACAAGATCACCCGCAAGAGCATCCTGACGGTTGAGAAGATGGTGTTCGTCAACCTCGGCGAAGACGGCCTGCCAGCGCCACACGGCAAGACCGAAATCACCTATGTGAAAGATCAGTTCAAGGAAGAGATGAGCGACGGCTGACTGCCTGCGCCCTAAGCCTGGTAGGAGCACGCCTTGTTTCCACGCCACACCGCTGTCGCGAAGCAAACATAGGACCTGTAGGAGCTGCCGAAGGCTGCGATTGCGGTGTACCAGGATAATGCTTCGCAGCCTTCGGCAGCTCCTACAGAAAATACATTTCAATCCAGTATTTTGCTGTTTTTTGATGAGAGCGAACTTGTTCGCGAGACGATATTCCTGTTTTCACAGTAGTTGCGCCTCACCAACAAGTTGGCTCCTACCTGAAACTGCGTGGTTAAGGACGCGCAGTCGCCTTCATGAACTCACCCAGCGGTTCAGCATAAAAGCGAGCCATGTTGGTCGTACCGTGCCCGCGGGTTTCTGCGCTGGCAGGGATCAACACCAGACGCGCGTTTTTCAACTGAGCGAGTGACTTCTGCAGAGTCCCGGTCTCAGGTGGATTACGCTCGTCGTCGGCACTGTTGATTGCCAGTACTGGCGCTTTGATCGCCGAGAGCTTTGGCGAGACATCGTAGTCCGCCGAGGACTGCCATTGGTAAATGAAATCGTTGGCATCCCCCGGCAGTGGCGCTGCAAGCTTTTCATCAACCAGTTTGTCTGCTTGAGCTCGCGTTGGCGCCAGGGCCTGATAAGCAAGGGTGCCTCCGCTGGTACCGAAGCCAAACATCACGTTGGCCAGGCGCAGCGAAGGCGGCGGGCTGGTGTAGTTGCCTTCGTTCCAGGCCGGGTCCTGCTTGATGGATTCGATCAACATGCGCCGCATGATCCAGTTGCGCGCCGACATCGCGGTAGGTTGCGAAGCCATCGGTACCAGCGCATCCATCATGTCCGGCCATTTCTGGCCCCACATCCAGGTCTGCATGCCGCCCATGGAGTTGCCCATGACCAGCCGTAAATGCTTGATGCCCATGCCTTCGGTGAGCAGGCGATACTGCGCTTCGACCATGTCGTCGTAGTTGTAGGCAGGAAACTTCATGCGCAAACCGTCAGATGGTTTGCTCGACTTGCCGACGCCGATGCCGTCGGGCGCGATGATGTAATACTTGCTGGCGTCCAGAGGCTGCCCCGGACCAAACAGCTCACCCCCGAATTCCTTGCCCAGCATGTCACTGGCCGGACGATTGGTGCCGTGCAGATAGAGTATCGCCGGGTTCTTCGGATCGCCCACGGTGATATAGCTCATCCGCAGGTTGTCCAGTTTTTCGCCGGTATGGAAAGTGAAGCTGGGCGCTGTCCATACCGCTTCCACTGCGGCCGGAACACTCGCCGCGAAGGCCATTCCCGTCTGCGCCACGATCAGCAGCGCAGCGCACAGGCCACCTTTGAATCCTCGCATGTTCAGTTCCTCTTTTTGTTTTTATGAGGTGAAGCTGTTGCCAGGGCCGACTGTACTCAGCGCTTGAGGCTCTGCCAATCGCGCAACCATTGCAGACCGGTGCTGGTGTCGCCTTTGGGGCGATATTCGCAGCCAATCCAGCCGGTGTAACCCAGGCGATCGATTTCTTCGAACAGCCAGTTGTAGTTCAACTCGCCCAGATTCGGCTCGTGCCGATCCGGCACACCGGCGATCTGGATATGGCCAACGCCAGCGAAATCGCGACGCAGTTTTGAGATCACATCGCCTTCGACGATCTGGCAATGATAGAAGTCGAACTGCACCTTGAGGTTGGCAGCGCCCACTTCTTTACAGATGGCTTGCGCCTGATCCTGACGATTCAGGAAGAACCCCGGCATGTCACGGGTATTGATCGGCTCGATCAGCACCGTGATGCCTGCCTTGGCAGCTTGTTCAGCGGCGTAGGCGAGGTTTTCCAGATACACCGCCTGATGGCGTGCACGAAGCTCTTCACTGGGGAGCAAACCCGCCATGACGTGAATCCGGTCGTTGCCCAGCACGTTGGCGTATTCCAGCGCGCGGGCGATGCCGGTACGAAACTCTTCTTCACGCCCTGGCAACGAAGCAATGCCTCGTTCGCCTGCTGCCCAGTCACCCGGCGGTGCATTGAACAGCGCTTGCACCAGTCCGTTGTCACTCAGGCGCTGCTTGAGCTCCTGAGTGCTGTAGTCATACGGAAACAGATACTCGACGGCGCCGAAACCATCGGCGGCCGCTGCGCTGAAGCGCTCGAGAAAATCATGTTGCGGGTAGAGCATGCTGAGGTTGGCAGCGAAACGAGGCATGTTAACTCCAGTCTTGTTGGATCAGACGAATGGCCAGATCACCAGGGTCGCGAGGAAGCCCAGGGTGCCGAGGATAGTCACCAGCACGGTCCAGGTACGCAGGCCGTCGGCGACATTAAGGCCAGCCAGTTTGGTGAACATCCAGTAACCGGCATCGTTGATGTGCGACATTGCCAGACCGCCACCGCCCATGGCCAGACACAGCAGTGCCAGGTGGTTTGGTGTCAGGTTCAGGGTTGCGATCAGCGGGCTGAGAATACCGGCAGTGGTCACCAGTGCAACGGTGGTGGAACCTTGTACGGCACGCAGCAGCAGGGTCAGCAGGAAGCCCAGAGCCAGAACCGGCAGGCCGGTAGTGCGCAGCGCTTCGGAGACGACAGCGCCGATACCGGTATCAACCAGCACTTTACCAAACACGCCACCTGCACCGGCGATCAGGATAACCATGGCCACGCCCGGCAGTGCCGAGCCGATCACGTCAGACACCTGAGTGCGGCTCCAGCCACGGCGAGTACCCAGCAACCATGCACACAGCAGGGTGTCGATCAGCAAAGCAACCAGAGGCGCGCCCAGCACAGTCAGTACACTGCGCAGCGTCGAATCGACAGGCAACATGGTGGTAGCCAGTGTGCCCAGCAGAATCAGTACGATCGGCAGCAGGATCAGGCCGATGATCAAACCGAAGCCAGGCGCCGGAGCAGGCGGAAGTGATGCGGCAAGACTGCTGGCGCTTTCTTCCAGACCCGGCTTGCTCGAATGCGCCGCTTCGCTGCTGGTGTTGGAGTAGTCGCCGTTATGCCAGGCTTGCAGGTCGGTGTTGGTCATATGCGGGCCGTAGACTTCGGCACGGATATCGTCGGTCATCGGGTAGAACTTGCGTGTCATGCGACCCGCGATGAAGTAACCGACCAGGCTCAGGACCGCAACCATCGGAATACCAAACATCAGTACGCGACCCAGGTCGGCACCCAACTGACCGGCAGCGGCCACAGCGCCCGGATGCGGCGGCAGGAAGGCATGCACCGCCAGCAATGCCGCACACATCGGCAAGGCGAACAGCAGCAGTGGTTTACGTGCTGCACGGGCTACGCCGTAGGCCAGCGGCATGAGGATGATCACGCCCACTTCGAAGAACACCGGAATACCGACGATGAAACCGGCAACGGTCAGCGCTAGCGGAGTACGCCGGTTGCCGAAGCGTTTGATCAGGGTTTTTGCCAATGCCTCGGCACCACCGGACAGCTCGATGATGCGTCCGATCATCGCGCCCAAGGCAATGATGATCGCAATGTGACCGAGGGTTTTGCCCATGCCGCCTTCAATGGTGGCAACCAGATCAGCCGGCTTCACACCTGCGACCAGCGCAACAATGATGCTCACCAGCATCAACGCCACGAACGGCTGGAATTTGTACTTGAGGACCAGGAACAGCAGCAGCGCGATGCCCGCGCCAGCGATCAACATCAGCATTAGTGGCGTCATACTTTAAAGTCCCATTGTTATTGTTTTCCGGCTGGGCCGGGTCTTGTCGGGGGCCGCTGAACGGCCCTCAATCAAATGCCTTGAACTACCACTTGGCCCCAAAAACCTCACGCAACTCTTCCAGAGCAGCCGGGTCGAGTGGCGCGGGTTTCGGGTTGCTCATCAACCAGAGTCGAGCGGTCTCTTCCAGTTCTTCGAGGGCGTAGGCGGCCTTGGCAACCGAGCTTTCCCACATAACCGGTCCGAGCCGTTCGAGCATCACGCCGCGCACACTGTTGGCCAGTTGCGCGACGCGCTGGGCGACTTTCGGCGAGCCGGGACGCTCATAACCAATGAGTGGAATCTGCCCGACTTTCATCACCTGATAAGGCGTCAGTGGCGGCAGGATGTTGTCATCCTGCCAGACGCCCGCCAGGGTCAACGCAACCAGATGCGTGGAGTGGGTATGCACCACGCCGCCCACACCCGGATTGCGGTCGTAGACCTCGCGATGCAGCGCGAGGGTCTTCGAAGGTTTGCTGCCCGACACCCATTCACCGGCCAGATTGACCTTGGCGATTTCGGTCGGATCAAGGCGACCCAGGCACGCGTCAGTTGGCGTAATCAGCCAGCCGTCATCGAGCCGCGCGCTGATGTTTCCGGCGCTGCCAACGGTGTAGCCACGGCCATACAACAGCCTGCCGATGTCGCAGATCTCTTCGCGAAGCGTGTTCTCCGTACGTTGGTTTTCCGCACTCATACAGATTCCCCCGCCAACTGCTTGAGGGCCTTGCTGAAGAAGTCGCGGCCACCAAAGTTGCCGGATTTCAACGCCAGGGCCAGCGGTTGGTTGCCGCTGCTGACGGTTGCGGGAACACCCGGATCAATCTGCGCGCCGATTTTGAGCAGTTGCACACCCAATGCCTGAACTACAGCGCCCGAAGTTTCACCGCCCGCCACGACGAAGCGGCGCACGCCTGCATGCAGCAGGCCTTTGGCGATCTGTCCCAGGGCGTCCTCAACCAGCGCACCAGCACGTTCAACGCCCAGTTGTTGCTGAACGGCTTTGACTTCGTTTGGCGAACTGGTGGCGTAGATCAATACCGTTTCACCGGCTTTGCGAGCGAACTCCAGCGCCTGTTCAACCACCGGACGGCCAGCGGCCAGTTCCAATGGGTTGATACGCAGGGCAGGGCGATTGGCTTCAAGCCAGGCCGCGACCTGACCATTGGTGGCGACCGACGCGCTACCTGCCAGCACCACTTCACCCCCCTCAACCGGCTCCAGTCTGGCGGCGTCGATGTCGCGCAATTTGCCAGCCTTGCGGAAGTTGCCCGGCAAGCCCAGGGCCAGACCCGAACCGCCAGTGAGCAAGGGCAGGTCGGCGCAGGCTTCGCCCAAGGTATAAAGATCGGCATCGGACAGCGCATCGGCAATCGCCATGCTCACACCGTCGGCGCGCAACTCGGCAATCTTGCTGCGCACGCCTTCAACGCCTTTGGCGATGCTGTCGTAGCGCAGCAGGCCGACTTTCTGTTGGGTTTGCGATTGCAGCACACGTACCAGATTGGCGTCGGTCATCGGCGTCAGCGGGTGATGCTGCATGCCGGATTCGCTGAGCAACTGGTCCTGAACGAACAAGTGGCCACGGAAGATCGTGCGACCGTTTTCCGGGAACGCCGGGCAAGCCAGGGTGAAGTCGCCGCCGAGCTTTTTCAGCAACGCTTCGCTGACCTGGCCGATGTTGCCCGCAGCCGTGGAGTCGAACGTCGAGCAGTACTTGAAGAAGATCTGCTCGCAGCCACGCTCGCGCAGCCATTCCAGCGCAGCTAGGGATTCCTCGACCGCTTCGGCGGCAGGCGTGGTGCGGGATTTCAAAGCAATGACGATGGCGTCAGCGTCCAGATCGGCCGCCATTTCAGCGGTCGGAATGCCGATGCTTTGCACGGTACGCATGCCGCCGCGCACCAGCATGTTGGCCAGGTCGGTGGCGCCGGTAAAATCGTCGGCGATGCAGCCCAGCAACGGGCGCACAGGAGAATTACTCATCGGTCGCCCCTTAAGCTTGTTCTGGCTTGGCTTTCGGCAATTCGATGCCCGGGAAAATCTTGATCACGGCGGAGTCATCTTCACGACCGTAACCGGCGCTGGAAGCCTGCATGAACATCTGGTGTGCAGTGGCTGACAGCGGCAGCGGGAATTTGCTGGTGCGAGCGGTATCCAGTACCAGGCCCAGATCCTTGACGAAGATATCCACAGCCGAGAGCGGCGTGTAATCGGCCTTGAGGATGTGCGGCACGCGGTTCTCGAACATCCACGAGTTACCGGCACTGTTCGTGATCACTTCGTAAAGCGCTTCGGCGTCGACGCCTTCACGCAGCCCCAGCGCCATGGCTTCGGCACTGGCGGCGATGTGAACACCGGCCAGCAACTGGTTGATGATTTTGACTTTCGAGCCGAGGCCATGAACGTCGCCAAGGCGATAAACCTTGCCTGCCATGCCGTCGAGAATTGCTTGAGCCTTGGCGTAGGATTCAGCCGGGCCGGAGGTCATCATGGTCATCTGGCCAGCGGCTGCTTTAGCTGCGCCGCCGGAGATTGGAGCATCCAGATACAGCAGGCCTTTATCGACCAGACGTTGACCCAGTTCGACTGCAAAGGTCGGCGCAACGGTGGCGCAACCGATGACCAGGCTGCCAGGGCGCAGTGCTGCGATGGCGCCGTTCTCACCAAACAATACGGTTTCGGTCTGCTCAGCGTTGACAACGACGGTGATGATCACATCACACGCGGCTGCCATGGCAGCAGGGGATGCACAGGCAACGCCGCCTTCGGTGGCGAACTGCTCGGTTACTGCGCTGCGGACATCACACGCATGCACATTGAAACCACTGCGCAGCAACGAGCGGGCAATGCCCAAACCCATCGCACCCAAGCCAATAACGCCGACATTCTTGTTAGTCATGCTGTTTTCCTCGGATGGTTGCCGATGCTCGTCACTGCCAGCAATCGGTCGAATTGTTCTGATCTGTGAATCCGATAGTGAATCAGTGAGCAAATAATGTGAAGTATTATTTCTTGTTCACATGGATTCACATTGGTGGAAGCGTTTCGTTGGAGCGAGGCTTGCCCGCGAATGCGGAGTGTCAGCCACTAATAATCAGATGACACAACCCATTCGCGGGCAAGCCTCGCTCCAACGGAACCGAATGAATTACTTGCTGCTTTTGATCTGAACGAGTCGGCCATCAATGAACCGCAGGTTGCGGTACATGCCGTTCTCTGGCCCGTAGACCCAGGTTTCGACTGTGACGGCGCCGTGTATCAGCTGGCCATTGGCGGCCAGTGCAGGCGGGGTGATCTGGCGCTCGGCAGGCGGGCCGCATTTGCGCAGCACCTCCACAGCCAGGTCGCCTTCATCGATCAGGGCGCTGTTGCAGCGCATCGATGCGTGGGCGCTTCCACTCAGCAAGGCCAGGGCGACCAGTAATGAGCGGATACCCATGATTCAGCGCTGTCCGGCCGCTGGCGCCAAGAGCAATTCGACTCGATGCTTGCGAATGCCGTCAGCCGCCGCTTCAGCCAAGGCTGCATCACTGATGATGATGTCGAACTGTTCCAGCGCTGCGATCTTGTACATGCCAAAAGTGCCGTACTTCGAGCTGGTCGCCACCAGCACGGTTTGCGATGCCGACTGCATGGCGGCTTGCTTGACCTCGACCTTCAGCGCCGAAGGCGTTGTAGTGCCGCGCTGCAAATCCCAGGAACTGGTGGACATGAAAGCGATGTCGGTCGCCAGCTGGCGCAAGGTCGCGGCAGCGAGACCGCCGACACACGAACGGTTGGGATGATCAAGCAAACCGCCCGTGTGGATCACATCCACATGCGTGGCATCGGCCAGGGCGTTGACGATCCCGAAGTCATTGGTGACCACGGTCATGCCTGATAGCGCCGCAATGTGCGGGACAATTTCCAGGGTGCTGGTGCCGGCATCCAGGTAGATCGTCATGTCGTCGTGCAGCAAGCCGGCGGCCAGTCGGGCCATGCCCTGTTTCTGCGGCAGTTCGACCACGGCTTTGGATTGATGGCTGGGTTCGCTGTGCAACTGGCTGGCGATACGTACGCCACCGGTGACCGAATAGGCACGGCCTTCCTGTTCCAGAAGGGCGATATCGCGGCGGATGGTCATGTGCGAGCAATCGAACATTTCCACCAGTTGGTGCACGCTGAGCACCTGATGTTTGCGCAACTGACGCAGCATCAACTCCCGACGCTGATCGGGAATCATCGGTGTGCCGCCAACGACGGCGATCTCCTCTTTGCTGGACATGCGTGCTCCTGAGCCTCAGTGAAACCGCCAGCACGGGCTGGCGGTCGTGGCATCTTAGCCAATCGAGTCACGCATGACAGCAGGTAAGCGCTACAGGCTGCACTTTTGCTCGAGACTGGCTCTGGTCAATCGATGCTCTATCCGTAGGCTTGACCCGTCTTACAGGCGTTTTTTATAAACCCTGGGGTCGATACCCCACTTGTGCAAACGCGAGGCGAGGGTGGAAGGTTTAAGCCCCAGTAATTGCGCCGCGCCGCCTTCTCCCGATACCTTGCCCGCCGTGCGCTTGAGCATCGCGATGACGTTGGCCTTGAGTTGCAGTTGCAGGTACTCATCGCGCAACGGTTCAACCGCATCGGATGGATCGGTGTTCACGGGTATGGGCGTTTGGGGAAGCAAGTCGTCGAAGCGTAAAACGCCGTCCTGGCTAACGATCATCTGGCGCTCAATGACGTTCTCCAGCTCCCTGATATTTCCGGGCCACGAATAACGCTTCAGTACCTGAAGCTGTGCAATTGGCAGTCTTACCCCCGGCTTGTTGAACGATTGGCGTGCCCTGTGCAGGAAGTGGCTGGCGAGCAAAGGGATATCCGCGACACGCTCGCGCAACGGCACCGATCTGATCGGAAATACGTTCAAGCGAAAGTAAAGGTCTTCCCGGAAAGCGCCTACTTTGACCATTTCGTGCAGATCACGATTGGTCGCTGCAATAACCCGCACGCTCACCACGCGAGTTACGTTGTCGCCCACGCGCTCGAATTGCTGATCCTGCAAAACCCGCAAGAGTTTGCTCTGTAGCTCCAGCGGAATTTCCCCGACTTCATCGAGAAACAGTGTGCCGCCGTCGGCGAGTTCAAAGCGTCCGATGCGATGACTGACCGCTCCAGTGAACGCCCCTTTTACATGGCCAAAAAACTCGCTTTCAAACAGGTCGCGTGGAATCGCCGCGCAATTCACCCTGATCAGCGGGCGATCGCTGCGCAGGCTGCTGGCGTGAATGGCGCGTGCGATGAGCTCTTTACCGGTACCTGATTCACCGCTGATCAGCACGTTGGCGTCAGTAGGGGCGACCAGCTCCAACTGGCGTATCAGGTGCAAAACGACAGGGCTTTCGCCGACGATATTGTGATGATTACGCTCGGCTTTTATCTCTTCCTGAAGGTATTGGTTTTCAAGCTCCAGACGCTGTTTGAGCTGTTCCACCTCGTTGAGCGCCTCAAGCAATCTGCGCTCTGCCTGCTGACGCTCTCGAATGTCACGAAACAGGACCACAGCGCCCACCAGTCTTCCCATCTCGAAAATCGGCGTGCTGGTGTATTCGACGGCGATGGCTTCACCGTTTTTGTGCCAGAACACTTCGTTATCGACATGATGAACGTGACCGTCACTGAACGAGGCATGGATAGGGCATTGCTGAACGGGATAGCGGCTGCCGTCGCCATGGGTGTGATGGAACAGCTGATGCGCGTCACGACCAATCATGTCACTGGAATTCCAGCCAAGAATGCGCTCGGCGGCCGGGTTCATAAAGGTTGTCTCGCCTTTGGTGTCTAGGCCATAAATCCCCTCGCCGACAGCGCCGAGAATCAACCTGTTCTGGCGTTCAATGCGCTCGAAAACCTGAGAAATCCGCTCCCAGCCAACGTGCCCAAGTCGATGCTGGCGGCGGGCTTCAGAGCGATTGCGGCGCTTTTCCAGAATATCGCGTGCCTGAAGCAACAGCAGGATGCCCCTGCCATCGGGCAATACGCTGGAGCTGACCTCCACTGCATGCTGACTTCGCGAGATATCCAGCAGGCTGAGGTCGTCCGACCATGCCGAGCCTTGGGTCAGCGTCTCGTCGGTAAAGGTGACCCACTGCGGTAATCCATCCCCCAGAAAGTGACTGAAGCGAATATCGCCAAGATCACTTTCAGCGCATCCCAGCAACGTCAGCGCGGCTCGATTTGCCTGGATCAGCCGGTCCGCTGGCGGATCAATGATCAGCATGGGGTGAGGTGCGTGTTCGAACGCCTCGTCTGCAAAGTTCTGCGGCATTTCGTTGCCCTCGTCGAGCACGTATCAGCGGATCTGCGTGGCTACTAAGTACGAGATATCGTAAAAATTTTCACTAAAAATCGCGATTTACGATATTTCGCGAAACTGAATTGAGCTCGAATTTTTGAAATTTCTATATTTTTCATATGGATAGGTAGATTTCTGCAAGTGGCATGGATTTCGCTCTTGTCTCTTCAATCACGGCGCGCGTGGCACGTCGGATCAAAATCTTCAGAGGAAGCAGAGCGATGAATAAAACAGAGATGCACCACCTGTTGATGGCTGCCAAGGCGCGCAAAGGCATGAGCTGGGATGAACTGGGGGAGGCGGTTGGCAAAGGTTCGGTATGGGTGGCGTCTGCTTGCTATGGCATGAACAGCGCTACGCCGGAAGTCGCCGCACGCATTTGCGAAGTGTTGGGTGTGGATGAGGAAGTGGCCAGCGCACTGACGGTATTCCCTAAGAAAACCTGGGATCAGACCATCCCGCAAGATCCCATGATCTACCGGCTCTATGAAATCGTTGGCGTTTATGGCGACACCCTCAAGGACGTGATTCAAGAGAAGTTCGGCGACGGGATCATGTCTGCCATCGACTTTTCAATGCATGTCGACAAAGTCGAAGACCCCAAGGGTGATCGGGTGCGTGTGACCCTCAACGGGAAATTCCTGCCTTACCGCGCCTGGTAACGGCGACAACCTCCACTGATCCCACGCGCACTGCGAAGTACGCAAAAAGGAAAGCGCCAATGTCTTATTTGCTCCCCTCCGAATTCGTCACAAAGATGATCGATGCCGGTGAATCCAAGGTTCACATGGCAACGCGTGACACGCTGATCCGCGCGTTTATGGCGGGCGCAATACTGGCATTGGCGGCCGTATTCGCAGTGACGATCGCGGTACAGACCGGCTCGCCATTGCTGGGTGCGGTGCTCTTTCCCGTCGGGTTCTCGATGCTCTATCTGATGGGCTTCGACTTGCTCACCGGTGTGTTCGTGCTGACGCCGCTGGCACTGCTCGACAAGCGTCCGGGGGTCAACATCAACGGTATTTTGCGCAACTGGGGTCTGGTGTTTGCTGGTAACTTCGCAGGCGCGCTGACCGTTGCGTTCATCATGGCTTTCGTCTTTACCTATGGCTTCAATGCAGACCCTGGCGCTGTTGGTCACAAAATCGCCAGCATTGGCGAGTCCCGCACGCTCGGTTATGCCGAGTACGGTACAGCGGGCTGGGTGACGATCTTTTTGCGTGGAGTGCTTTGCAACTGGATGGTTTCGATGGGCGTGGTAGGTGCCATGATTTCCACGTCCGTGAGCGGCAAAGTAATCGCTATGTGGATGCCAATCATGTTGTTCTTTTTCATGGGCTTTGAACATTCGGTGGTGAACATGTTTCTGTTCCCATCGGCCATGATCATGGGCGGCGGATTCTCGGTCATGGACTACCTGGTCTGGAATGAAATCCCGACGGTGCTCGGTAATCTGGCGGGTGGCCTGGCGTTTACCGGGCTTACGCTTTACTGCACTCACGCCAGGACCGCCCCCAAGCGCACGTTTTCCTGACGTCGCGCTTCTCAAGCTGCATGACCACTCAGCGGGAGCCGAGTGGTCATGCGCTGGCGGCTTAGTGCCCTTCGTTTTGCTCTTGTGGCGGCTGTGTTTCACCACGAGTAACCGCTTTGACCAGCTTGCCAATGCTCAACCCCTGCAACAGGATCGACGACAGCACCACGATGTAAGTGATGCTCAGCAGCAAGTCGCGCTCCGGCCCCAGTGGCAAGGCCAGCGCCAATGCCACGGAAACACCACCCCGCAAACCACCCCATGTCAGGATGCGGATCGTGCCTTTGGGTACGGTTCGCCAGTGGCGCAGTAGCAGAATGGCCGGTGCCACGGTCACAAAACGCGACAGCAGAATTGCCACCGCCAGCAAGCCTGCTGCCAGCATGTGCGACCAAGAGAATGGCAACAGCAGAAGCTCCATGCCGATCAGGGCGAAGAGCAGGGCGTTGAGCATGTCATCGAGCAATTCCCAGAAACCGTCCATGTAGCGACGAGTCATGTCGTTCATCGCCAGATTACGGCCAAGGTTGCCGATGATCAGACCCGCGACAACCATCGCAATCGGGCCTGATACGTGCAGCTCGGAGGCCATGGCCGAACCGCCAATCACCAGTGCCAACGTCAGCATCACTTCAATCTGATACTGCTCGATGCTCTTGATCATCAGGTACACGGCGTAGCCGATCAGCCCGCCGAACAGCACGCCACCGATAGCCTCGTGGACGAACAGCATGGCGGTTTCGCCGACGCTGGGGGTTTCACCCAGTTGCGCAATACCCAGCAACACGGTGAACACCACAACTGCCGTGCCGTCATTGAACAGCGACTCGCCAACAATCGTGGTTTTCAACGGCTTGGATGCATTGGCGGTCCGCAACACGCCGAGCACGGCAATGGGGTCGGTCGGGGAAATCAGTGCGCCGAACAGCAGGCAGTACAGGAAACTGACGTGCCAGCCGAACCAGCCAAAGATCCAGTAGGCCAGGGTGCCGATCACGGTGGTGGCAATCAACACACCGAAGGTTGCCAGCAAGCCGATGGGCCAGCGGTAACTTTTCAGGTCGGAGAGGTTGACGTGCAATGCGCCCGCAAACAGCAGGAACGACAGCATCCAGTTCATCAGCAAATCGCCGAAATCGATCTGACCGATCAACTGTTGGACGCGCTCTTCGAGACCGGGAAAGCCGATGAAACTCAGGCCTTGCAGGATCAGCGAAAACATCAGCGCAGTGACCATGACGCCGATGGTGGGCGGCAGGCCGATGAAACGAAAGTTCACATACGTGAGCAGCGAGGTGAGGCAGATAAAAGCAGCAACGAGTTCAAGCATCGGTCTTCCTGTTATTGCAATTCAAAGCGTGCCCAGAAGTGATTTGGACTTGAAGCGGGCAAGGGTTTGATGGGCCGCTGGCGTGCGCGGACACATATTTTTCCATATCCATGGGGAGAGGCATTGACCACAGCAGGCCGATAGCGTTGCAAATGAGTGCCTGATAGTGGCGCATCGGCTATGATCGCGGCTCGTTAATGGGAATCATCCGCAAATGTGATGAGGCGTTGAGTTTCTCCTGTGGAGGCGAATTCATTCGCGAAATGGACCGTACATTCGATACATCTCATCGCCTGTCACGCCGTCTTCCCGAATAAATTCGCTCCCACAAGTCACCATCGCAGTCTGTCGAGAGCCGAGCTTCATTGATGCTAGATCCAGCCCTGAACCCTTCGCCACCACGCATCCTAGTGGTCGACGACCACCGCAAAATCCGCGATCCACTGGCGGTGTATCTGCGTCGCCATGCGTTTGACGTGCGCACTGCTGAAGATGCGGCCGGTATGTGGCAGTTGCTCAAGCAGCAGTCCTTTGATGTGGTGGTGCTGGACGTGATGCTGCCGGATGGCGACGGCTTTGAGCTGTGCGGGATGTTGCATCGCCGGGCCAACATTCCGGTGATTTTGCTGACCGCTCGCGACGCCTCGGCTGATCGGGTGAAAGGGCTGGACATGGGCGCGGACGATTACGTGACCAAACCCTTCGAACCGCGTGAGCTGGTTGCCCGAATCAACAGCGTATTGCGTCGGCGCGGTACGCCAGTAAGCGTTGATCAGGCATTGAGCGCCTCATCGACACAGCGTTATGAATTCGCTGGTCTGAGTTTCACCACGTCCACCGAACAACTACTGCGCGCTGACGGCAGCCAGGTCCAGCTCAGCACTGCCGAAAGCAGACTGCTGACTGTATTCCTGAAGCATCCCAATCAGACTCTTGATCGCCAGCGTCTGCTGGATATGACGGCGCGCCCCGGCAGTGATGTTTATGATCGCGCCATCGACCGCCAGATCAGTCGCTTGCGTCGCAAGCTGGTGGACGATCCATTGCAACCGCAATTGCTGCGTACCGTCTGGGGCGGCGGTTACGTGTTGGTGGCGGATGTCCGCGTGCAACAACTGTGAAGTGGCCAAGCCGTTGCTGGCCCAAACGCATGACCCACCAATTAGGCCTGCTGCTGTTGCTGGCGCTGTTGGCATCCAATGGCATTGCCATGCTGTTTTTACAACGTACCGGCGCGCTGATTCACCCGCTGTCCCGCACGCTCACCCTTGAGCGATTGACCACGGCGTACCACGTGGCCCATGAACTGTCGGCGGCTGATGCGTCCCGAGTGCTGGCGACGATGCAAACCGAAGATGCGCGGTTCTGGATCGCTCAACAACCCGACGTCAGTCCTTTTGATATGCACAAGGAAGAGCGGCGTCTGGCGCAGGAACTGCGCTCACGTCTGGAACTGACACGGGACATGGCGGTGAATATCCAGCTCGAACGAGTCACCGGTGGCCCGGCTCGGGAAGCGGTGTTTTTCCGGGCAGGTTGGGCACCGCTGCGTTTACGCACCAGCATCGTTTTACCCGATGGGCAGACGCTCAATTCTTTGCAGCATCCGGCGGGGGCCTATGAGTGGAGCCGGTTGCTCGCCTACACCTTGCCGGTGACTACCATCCCGGTCCTGCTGATTGTGATTTTCTTCATGCGCCGGATCGTACAGCCGGTCAAGACGTTGGCCGAGGCGACCGAGCGAGTCAGCCGAGGCGAATGGATTGCGCCGCTGCCGCTGTCTGGCCCACAGGAAGCTCGGGATCTGACCACTGCGTTCAACGTGATGCAGGAGCGCATTGCCCGTCATGTGGAAGGTCGAACCCGAATGCTGGCAGCCGTGAGTCATGATCTGAACACCCCGATCACTGAGCTGCGTCTGCAAGTTGAGTTGATCGAAGACGGTCCGTTACGCGATGACATGCTGGAAAGCCTCGATGAACTGCGTGCCATGGTGCGCGAGACGCTGGATTTCGTGCGGGGTGATGCGGTTCAGGAAGCGACGGTAACGGTGTCGCTGAACGAGATGCTTGATGATCTGGCACGACGTTATCGGACGATGGAACAGCCGGTGACGTGGCAGGGTAGCGAGCAGATCAGTTGCCGCTGCCGACCGTTGGCGCTGAAGCGGGCATTGACCAACCTTATCGATAACGCGTTGCGCCATGCCGGTGATGCACAGATCAGCATGAGCCGTGAGGGCGTCTGCATGATTCGTCTGGAGATTCTCGATCACGGACCGGGGATTGAACCGGGGTGGCTGACGCAGGTGTTCGAGCCGTTCGTGCAATTAGGCCGCGGCGGGGCGGGTATCAGTCAGGGCGGCGGGCTAGGCCTGGGGTTGGCCATCGCTCGGGCCTGTATTCAGGCACATGGCGGGGAACTGGTATTGGAAAACCGCCCACCTGCCGGGTTGTGCGCGGTAGTGCGATTGCCTGCTGCGACGGTTTAGAGAAATGTTCTCCACTTGAAATAGGGATCTGTGGGAGCGGTGCTTGCCCGCGATACATGAGACGCAACTAGACGACATACCGCGTTATCGTTTATCGCGGGCAAGCACCGCTCCTATCAAACAAAATATAACTATCTGATTTGGAATGCTTTTTACTGTAGGAGTGAGCTTGCTCGCGATAGCTC